>DASWGX010000071.1:0-2093 GCA_036393455.1 Polyangiaceae bacterium | reverse complement strand
CGGCACGGAGGTGTTCGGAGACGAAGCGGAGCTACGGCGCATGCTGCACGTGCTCGTCGAACACACCAACACGGGAACGGTGAACGACAGCTCTCCCGAGCTCGTGATCGTGAGAGATCACGAGTTCGTCCGCATCAGCGTCGATCTCGGACCGGACCGCTCGCCCACCGCGGAGCTCGAACGCCGCTGGCTCAGCCGCATGGCGACACGTATGGGCGGCAAGCTGGAGCTCGAACGCGGTCGCCAGTCCATCTTGCTGCCCGCCGATGGTGCGAGCGATCAACGCGAAGTGGTCGAGCTGAGGAAGGAGCTCGAGCAAGCTCAGCAGCTCGGTGAAACTTATGCTCGCGAGCTCGCCGGCCTGATGTCGTCGGGCGAGCCCGAGCTCGAGCACCGGCCCGCACCGTCGACGCGCGTGGAGGCGCCGGGCACACGTCTCGACGCGGTACGTGCCTTCGCGGCGGCGCTGACTGCCCCGCTCAAGAGCGCGCTCGGCACGGCGCCGGAGACCGAGGGATCGGCTTCGCGCCACGCAGTCAGTCACCGTCTCTTGAACGAACTCGGTTCGATCGCGGAGCTCGACGCCGCGCAGGCGTTCGAAACGACGGCGCTCGGACCCGCGCTCGCAGCGGCGCTCGCGGCGCTGGAATCACGACGGGCGCGCCGCAACGTCACAGTAACGACGGACCTCGGCACCGACCTTCACTTGAGCTCGCCGCCCAACGCGCTCGGGCAGCTGCTGCAGTGTCTCGTGCGGCACGCAGTCGCGGCCACGCCGCGCGACGGCTCGGTGCGCGTCAGCGCCGCCACCAACTCGACGCGGTTCGAGCTCGTCGTCGAGGACGGCGGACCGACCGTGCCGCGCGCGGCGCGCCAGGCCCTCATCGATCATCGCGTCGAACCCGCAACGCTGGGCCGGCCGGCTGGGTTCGACTTGCTAGTGGCTTCCCTGATCGTGGAGCACCTCGGCGGAAGCCTCTCCATCGAAGAAACGTCGGGGGGGCGCGCGAGCGTCCACGTCTCCCTACCCCTAGCTACTCGGGGCGCCGCGTCTCCCCGTTAGGGGCGAAAGCCCGAGCCCCCAGTCTACCCCTTCCTCCGCAAATCAAGTTACGCTAGCTCGCGTCTCGATGCGCATTCTCGTCGTAGAAGACCAGGACTCGATCCGCAGGATGATCGAAGCGCTGGTCCAGGCGCGCGGCTATGACGTCACGGCCGTTTCGAGTGGTGCCAAGGCCATCGACGTCGCGCTGACCTCGCCTCCGGATTTGGTTTTGCTCGACTTGATGTTGCCCGGACAGTTCGACGGCTTCGACGTGTGCCGGCGCCTGCGAAGCGAAAGCGCGACTGAAAAGGTTCCCATCATGATCATCAGCGCCCTGGACGACGACGAATCGCGAGCCAAGGCCACGGAAGCCGGAGCGACGGCGTACTATACGAAGCCGTTCAGCCCGACGGCGCTCCTCAAGGAAATCAACAAGCTCAGAACCTCCGCCTGAGCGTTGCGCTCGTCGTGGGCAGCGCGCAGGCTCACAGAAGCTCGAGGAAGCCCTTCGCGCGCTGCTCGGCGGCCGCGATGATCCCGGTCGCTTCGGTCGAAGGGATGCGAAGCCTTTCGCACAGCGCGTCCAGGATCTGCTTTTCCTTTTCGTCTTGATGCCCGTCGATGAAAGTGAGCAGCACGGCGTGCTGCAAGAGGACACGCCGATCGTCGAAGCTCAGATCGGTGACGGGAATGTCGTCGATGTCTTTCGGCGCTTTCGCGAATTCTTTGATCTCGGTTACTTCGCTCGGGGTCGCGTTGAACGCCGCGAGAAGAGCGTCGATGACTTCCATCTCTTCGGAAGCGACGTGGCCGTCGGCCCACGCGACGCTGACGAGTGCCTTGACGATGGCCAGATCCTGCTCGTGCATGCTCGGGAGAGCCTCGCAACCCGGGAAGGCGGCGTCAACTGCCGGCACCCGCGATCCAGCCTTGATCGGTGTTGAGAGCCGCGCGCCGGTGCGGCCCCGGGAGAGGGGTTCGGTTGGGGAGTCGGGAGCGGTCCGGCAGAGGCTTCGGGCAGGCGGGAGCGGGGCCGCACCGGCGCGCG
>DASWGX010000070.1:0-2322 GCA_036393455.1 Polyangiaceae bacterium | reverse complement strand
CATGGCGCCGTCGATGCGATAGCGCGCGAACGTCTCGGCGTGTCGATCGACGAATTTCAGGGTGGCGTCTCCGACGCGCACCTCGTGGGCCGGTTCGAGCACGGCCTGTTCGACGCGCGTCCCGTCGACGAGCGTCCCGTTCCGGCTGCCGAGGTCGGTGAGCGACCAGCGTCCGTCCTTGCACGTCACTTCGGCGTGCCTTCGCGAAACCGCGTTGATCGGTATCGTCAGATCCGCGCCTTCGCGGCCGATCACCGCGCTCGGCGATGCGAGCGGCCAAGCTGCAGGCAGCTTCTCGAAAGCCTCGGCGTAGAGCAGCACGAAGCCTGCGGACGTGCCGCCGGCGGGGTGCCCGGGGCCGGCGGGGGCCCCGAACTCCTGCATCGCACCGGTGGTTTGCTCGGCCATGATGTTCCCGCGAAGCAGGCCTTTTCACCCTAGTCCGTCGCAACGCGCAAGACCAGTTCGCTAGAGATACGCTCTCGGTGAAAATGGCTTCCCGCCTCGTCGTACCGTGCCCTCGTGGCGTCATGTAAGGTTCCGCCATGTCCGAGACGCTGATCGCTGCGGTCATTCAGCTGAACAGCCAGGAGATCGTCGAACGCAACTTGAGCCGTGCTCGAGAGCTCGCGGGAGCCGCCGCAGCCCGCGGGGCGAAGCTCCTCGTCTTGCCGGAGAACTTCGCCTTCATGGGTCCGGAGTCGGACAAGCGCCGGCTGGCGGAGACCATCGGCGACGCGGCTGCACCGATACAGCGGGCGCTCGCCGACATCGCACGCTCGACCGAGACCGTCGTGATCGCGGGCGGCATGCCCACGAAGGCGGCGGACCCCGCGCGCCCCTACAACACGACGCTCGTCGTGGACGCGGACGGCGCCGTCTCGGCCAGCTACCACAAGCTTCACCTGTTCGACGTGGACGTCGACGACGGCGCCTCTTATCGAGAGTCCCGCGCCACGACGGCCGGGGACGAGGTCGTCGTGACGAACGTGCTCGGCTTCGCCGTCGGCCTTTCGATCTGCTACGACCTCCGCTTCCCGGAGCTGTATCGGCGCATGGCGGCGGAGGGTGCGGAGTGCTTCGTGGTGCCGTCGGCCTTCACGCTCACCACCGGGAGGGACCATTGGCACCCGCTTTTGCGGGCTCGAGCCATCGAGTCGCAATGCTACGTTCTCGCCGCCGCTCAGTGGGGGCGGCACCCCGGCGAGCGCGTCACCTTCGGGCACGCGCTCATCGCGGACCCGTGGGGCACCGTGGTCGCCGAGTGCCCCGACGGCGAGGGGTTCGCGCTCGCGGAGCTCGACCGCTCGCGCCTCTCGCGCGTGCGGCGAGCACTGCCGTGTCGCGACCACCGACGATTCTGAGGGCCGTCCCGCGTCGCGGCCAATGGCCGTGATCTCATGGCGTTTGACAGCTGGTTTTGTGAGCGATCACAGCAAGGCGGAAGGACGCTAGCTAGAGATGCCGCTTCGCTATTTCGGTCCAAGTACCCTTGGGCTCGAGCGCGATGTAGTTCTTCCAGAATGGGCGCGCCTTCTGAGTCTCGCCGACTTGCTCGTACGCCATCGCGAGGTTGAAGTACGCGTCGGAAAATTTCGGATCGGCTTCGATGGCGCCGTGGAAAAGCGGGATGCTCTTGTCCGGCCGTCCCTTCTCGAGAAATACGTACCCGAGGTTGTATTGCGCTTCAGGCTGGCGCGCGTCGATCTCCAGCGCCCTCTTGTACAGCCCCTCGGCGCCCTCGGCGTCGTGCTTGCGGAAGCGAATATTCCCGAGATTCGTGTAGGCGATTGCCAGCCAGGGGTCAAGCTCGATGGCCTGGCCGTAGAGCCGCTCCGCCTCGTCCATGGTGGCGGGATCCTCGTCGAGCTGGCTCGCCCTCAGGTAGAGCTCGTACGCCGTTCGCGCCCTCTCGCGGCCCGCCGAAGGACGAAGCACTCGCACGACGTCGTCGCGCAGCGATTTCACTTCGAGGTCCAGCAGCATCTGCCCGGTGAGCGGTTCGAAGGCCGCGCCGTCCTGAGTTCTCACGATCACGCGCTGGCCGTCGGAGACGATGCGAAGCTCCTGCAACGGTCGCGTGACTTTGGGCAAGGAACGCTTGAGAGCGCCGACGGCGCGCGTCACGTCGCGCAAGCGAACCTTCTGATCGAGCAGCGTCTGAGCCGTCCTCAGCGCGATCAGGTCGGAAAAGGTGTAGGCGCGCCGTCCTTTGCGCCGGCCGGTGGGTGAGACCACGCTGGCGCGGTCGAGCGTGCGCAGGCGCGCAGGCGTCACGTTGAGCAGGCGCGAAATCTCCGAGCGCGTGAAAAGGTCCGTGAG
>DASWGX010000069.1:0-3316 GCA_036393455.1 Polyangiaceae bacterium | reverse complement strand
CGGTCGAGGCTCGATGCCCGCCGGCGCACGAATCGAGCGCGTTGGAGCCGCCGCGACGCTAGAAAACCCCGAGCTCGGCGTGCACGAGCCTCCGCGCGAGCTCGGCGATGCGTGCGTCGACACCGTCGACCTCCCGGCGCGTCAAGCCAATGCGCAGCACGCCTCGCGTCCATTCGACGCCGTCGTGCGCCTCCAAGTCGTCGGGCGTCGCGGGCCTGCGTTCGAGCACGCCTGACCCAAGCTCGTAACGCTCGATGGTGTGAAGAGCTCGGAGCGCGTCGGGCTCGAGCTGGGTGAGCCCCTCGGCAACGTCGCGCGGAATCGCCGGAACTTCCAGCCGCGACCAGTCGTCGCGCACGAGGAGCAACGGATTCTTGATCGACTCGAAGGCGATACTGTTGTCAACGGAGTACACGTGGATCGGCGGCTCGGTGAGCAGAAACTGCCCCGCGTGCGAGTCGGCGTGGTGAATCAGGAATGTCACGACGTTCAAGTTGGCGACGCTGCGCCGGTAGAACGGATCGGAGTGGAACAGGCCAGCGTCGAAGAGCCCCGCGCCGCCCAACGGACCTTCGGACGTGGAGAGGATCCCTTGCTCGCGCGCGGTTTTCAGGTCCATCACGTCGCCGAGCCAGTAGGAGAGAAAACCGAAGACGCAATCGCAGCCGGCAAACGTCGGGGCCGCGCGCGCGTCGACGAGCGCGCGGTACTCCTCGATGTCGAAGCAGTGTCCGGCGGTGGGCGGCACGACGTAGTCGGCCGGCTCGAGAACGAGCTTCTGGACGGCGTACGCCGCGAGCTCTTTTCTGGGCTCATTGATGATGTCGCCCGAGCCAAGGCTCCTCCACTTGGCGCGAAATACAGTGTACGATTGCCCGGAACCGAGAGCCAGCGTGAGAACGCGGACGTCTTGCGCCCCGCCTGGCGTGCCCGTCGCTTCGAGGATGCGCATGGCGGGCTCTCCCATTGTCGCTTCGACGCTCTCGACGCTGCGACAAGTGGCGGCAACGCCCTGCCGGCAGAGCCGCGCGGGCGGCGTCACGGGAATGGAAGAGGCGTGGTAGCTGCCGCCCCAGCTGCACGCGCACGGTGCGGCCAAAATCAGCGCACTGAGCAGCGCTCGGAGCTTCGTGCGAAAGAGAAGGTGATGCGGCATGAGAGGCGCCCCGGAGGCACCTGTCCCAAGCAAACGAGGTGCCATCTCGACCTTCGCCTCTCCGCGCCCGTGTCTTTTACACGGCCCTTCGTGACGCCTTACTGGTGCAAGGTCTGCGGGTGCACGCTCTCTGGCAAGCTCTCTGCCACAGCCTGAACGAAACGCGAAGACCATTCCTCGTTCTTTTGCCACGCCTCGAAGCCGTTCCGTCCCACGACGATGACGAGCTCGTGCTCCGGCGCGATGCGCCACGCGACGCCCGAGCCCGAGCCATGGCCGAGCACGTTCGGCCCGAGGGCGCCTCGCTGCCGAGGGCCGGGCGGGTCGACCATGAAGCTCAGACCGACGCCCGATTCCGCTGCTTCGTCCTCGAAACCGGGCACGTAGTCGGCGATGCGCTTCGGCCACAGGGCCCGGAGGAAGCCGGGCTTGAAGAGCCGGTGCTCTCCGTAAGCGCCGTCGTTGACGAACATCTGCCCAATCTTCGCAAGGTAGAGCGCGGTGAACCGATCCCCGACGCCCAGGTCGAATTGCGTGACGTCCTCGCCGAACGGCTTCTGCAGGTTTTCGTAGAGCAGCCGAAAAATCGACTGACCGGTCACGAGCTCGAGCGCCTTGCCGGCAAGATCGACGGCATTGCCGCCGTAGATGAAGGCCTTGAGCGGCTCGGCGAAGGCGGCGTCCTGAATCATCAGATCGTTGTCGAGGTAAGCATTGTAGAGACCGCCGTGACCGAAGTGCCCGCGGAGCCCGGTGACATGATAGAAGCAATGCCGCAGCGTGACCTTGGCGGTGCGCTCGGCTTGCCAATCGGGAAGCATGGTTCCGAGCTGTTGATCGAGCGAGACTAGACCCTGGTCGACCGCTCGCCCGACGGTGAGGCCGGCGACCGTCTTGCCGATGCTCGCGGGACGAAAGTGCGCGTCCTTGTCGAAGCCGTTGAAACCCTCGTGCATGAAAACCACGCCGCGGCGCGCTACCAGCACGACGAACCCGTGCGGGTCGTCCGCGGCCCATTCGCGCGCGAGCTTTCGCAGCGCAACGACCGTGCCCGGCTTCATTTTCGCCTGCGCCTCGCTCCCGGCTCTGAGCACCGGCGCCGGCTTTTGGAGCTTCTCGGGCGGCGCCAGCGCCTTGGGTTTCCGGCCCTCGAGGGCGAGGCGCACGCGAAGCTGGTGCTCGGCGTTGCGCACGAAACTGCCGGAAAGCCAGGCCGGATCCCCGGTCACGGGCCGCGCCTCCGCGAGCTCGTGCAGAGTTGCGGCAAGCAGGGCGCCGTTCTGCCCGTGCCACATAGCCTCGAAGCCCGCCGCCCAGAGGTGGCGCGACAACTCCGCGCGCTGGCCCTCGTTCAGAGAAAGATCCGAAGGCAGCGTGACGGGCGCGACGCCCTCCGAGTATGGCGGCGCCGGAAACCACGGCAGAGTTTGCGCCGGAACCTTGGCGAAGCTCAGCATGCGCCGGTGCGTGTACCCGTCGAGCGTCTTCGCTTGAACCAGGACGACGTAGCGACCGTCCTTTTCGGGGCGCTCCACCTCGACGAGGTCGGGGCCGAACCAGCGCACCTCGAGCGGCGCATCGCCGAAGACCAGCGCCGCGGCTCGGGCGTCGCGCCATACAACCTCGGGAAACGAGGAACCGAGCAGATGGTCGCCGGAGTTCGGCCCCACTTCGAGACGCTCGAGGTGCCTGCGCCGATCGATTGCCTCCAGCCGCTGGCGCCCCGTTTCGTCGAACAGACGAAGTGCGAAAGCCCAGCCCCCGTAGGAGTTGTCGATCTTGACGAGCAATCGATTCTTGCCGCGCGAAAGCTCGACGTCGAAGCGATCGGAGCCGGGGTCCACGGGGCGATCGCTCTCCACCCGGTGCACCTGCCGCCCGTTGAGCCATACCGCCGCCCCGTCGTCGGAACCGAATAGAGCCAGCGCCTTCGTCGCTTCCGCGCTTTCGAGCTCGGCGTACGCATAGGCGATCTTCATGTCCGTTCCCTCGCCGAAGAGCGCGGCAAGGTCGACGATGGAGGCGTCGTTGGGTTTTGCTTCACGCGCACGGAGCACGCCGCCCGGTCCGCCCTTGAGCGCAAGCTCCGTACCGGCCGCCAGAACCGCGTTCGCTTCTCCGCCCAGCGTGTCCAAGTAGTCCGTTGCAAGACCCAGCCGC
>DASWGX010000068.1:0-4716 GCA_036393455.1 Polyangiaceae bacterium | reverse complement strand
ACGAAGCTACGGAAAAGGATATCATCGACGCGCTGATGTTCGCCCACCAAGAAGCACAGCCGGTGCTCGGGTTGATCGAAAAAATGCGTCAGGCGGTCGGTAAGCCGAAGCGCGAGTACTCGGTGCCGATTCTGGACGAAGGCATCGTGCGTCGCGTCGCGGAGCTAGCGGACGCCGATCTGAAGGTCGCCTGCGTGATCAGGGAGAAGAAGGCCCGCTACGACCGCTATTCCGAGATCAAGAAGGCCGTGTACGCGAAGCTCAGCGAAGAGATGGGCGCGGAGAAGTTCCTGGCCAGCGAAAAGTTGATCAAAGAAGAGCTCGAGCACCGTAAGGCACACGTGGTGCGCAACATGGTGCTGGACGAGGGCAAGCGCATCGACGGTCGCGACACCAAGACGATCCGGCCGATTAGCTGCGAGGTCGGCCTTTTGCCGCGAACCCACGGCTCGGCCCTGTTTCAGCGCGGTGAGACCCAGGCCATCGTGACGACCACGCTCGGCACTTCGAGCGACGAGCAGAAGATCGACGCGCTCACCGGGGAAAGCTGGAAGCAGTTCATGCTGCACTACAACTTCCCGCCGTTCTGCACCGGAGAAACGAAGCCGCTCCGCGGCCCGGGCCGGCGCGAGGTCGGGCACGGCGCGCTGGCCGAACGAGCTCTTGCGAAGATGGTTCCGGCTCACGACAAGTTTCCGTACACGATTCGCATTGTGAGCGAAGTCCTGGAATCGAACGGGTCGAGCTCGATGGCCAGCGTTTGCGGCGGCACCTTGAGCCTGATGGATTGCGGTGTGCCGCTGCGCCGTCCGGTCGCCGGCATCGCAATGGGCTTGATCACGGCAGGCAGCCGCGTGGCGATTCTGAGCGACATTCTCGGCGACGAGGATCACCTGGGCGACATGGACTTCAAGGTGTGTGGTACGGACCGCGGCGTCACGGCGATTCAGATGGACATCAAGATCGAGGGCCTGGAGCGCAGCGTGCTCGAGCAGGCGCTCGGGCAAGCGCGCGAGGGGCGCCTGCACATCCTGGGTAAGATGCTGGAAACACTGCCAGAAGCTCGGCAGGAAATCAGCCGTTGGGCTCCGCGCATCACGACCATCAAAGTCAAGCCCGATCAGATTCGGATCATCATCGGACCGGGCGGCAAGACGATCAAGGGCATCGTGGAACAGACCGGTTGCAGCGTGGACGTCGAGGACGACGGAACGGTCTCGGTCGCTGGCTCCGATCCCTCGGGAGTCGAGCGCGCCATCGAGATCATCCAGGGCTTGATCGCGGAGCCCGAATCCGGAAAGGTCTATCGAGGTATGGTGCGGCGCCTGACCGAGTTCGGCGCTTTCGTCGAGATCTTGCCAGGGCAGGAAGCACTCTTGCACGTCTCGGAAATCGCGCATGAGCGCGTCGAATCTCCGGCGACGGTGCTTTCCGAAGGCGAAGAGGTCGAGGTCAAGGTCATCAGCGTGGAGCGCGACGGCCGCGTGAGGCTATCGCGGCGCGAGCTCTTGCCGTTGCCCGAAGGCGAAGAGGGCGAACGCGCGCGCGAGCGCATGGCGAAAGCGCGCGAAGCCGGAACGCCGGGTGGAAGGGGCAACGGCCGCGGTGGCGGCGGTGGTCGCCCGGAGCGCGGCGGGCGTCGCGACCGTGGGCCGCGCGCCCGGCGCGACTGAAAAATGAGGGGCGTTCGCCCGCAGTCGAACGGCTCGCGTCGAAGGACGCCGGATTAGACGACGCGCAGCGAGCGCCCCGACAGCACTTCGTTGTGCGAACCCAGGCGATAGCCGCCGAGGTCGAGCGTGACGTAGGCAAAACCGCAATCTTTGCCGATTGCGACGGCGCGCTCGCGCAGCGAGGCGTCGAGCAGGCGCGGGATCTCGTCGGCGCCCACTTCGATGCGGGCGACGGCGTCGTGAAAGCGCACGCGCACTTGACGGAAGCCGAGCGCGCGAAGCTCGCGCTCGAACCTGCCGATGCGGGCGAGCCGTTCTGGAGTTACGGCGGTGCCGTAGGGAATACGGCTGGAAAGGCAGGCGGACGCCGGTTTGTCCCAGATATCTAGGTTTAGCAGCCGAGCGACCTCTCGAACGTCGGACTTGGTGAAACCCGTTTCGATGAGAGGGCTCCTGACCGCGGCGCTCTTGGCCGCTTCGAGGCCCGGCCGATAGTCGCCGAGATCGTCGCGATTGGTGCCGTTCGCGATGAAGTCGAGCTCGTGCTCCTGGCGGAAGCGTTCGGCGATTTCGTAAAGCTCGCTCTTGCAGTGGAAGCAACGATCCGGGCCGTTACTCACGTAGCCGGGACGCTCGAGCTCGTGCGACTCGACGAAGTAGTGGCGTGCGCCGATCGAGGCTGCAAAGCGGGCGGCGTGGCTTCGCTCGTTTTCCGGCAGGCTCGGGCTCACGGCCGTGATGCCGGCCGAACACTCGCCGAGCGTCGCGTGCGCGACGGCCAAGACGAGCGCGCTGTCGATGCCTCCGGAGAAGCAGACGAGCACCGAGCCCATCTCGCGAATGAGCGCGCGGAGGGCCTCGAGTCGAGCTTGGGGGGCGGCGGGCTCGACGCCGGTCATCGTGGAAAACTCATAGCACCAGGGCAGAGGGGAAGAGACATCGGAGGGCGAGGGGAGCTGGTTAGCCGGTTGGCCGGCAGCTCGAAAGTACTAGGGATTTCAATTGGATCAAGGTGGTGAGGTTTTCGTGCCTCGGGGGCCGGGCTCGTGGCAGACCGTAGAGCGGACTTTATTTGTCTGAGCAAGGGCTACCCCTAGAAAGGAGACCTTTACTTTTGTTCAGCTGATAGTATGTTCAGTTAATGGCATCCCTTCGGGCACCATCCCTCCACCCGGGCTTGCCGAGCGCGGGCTTGTCGAGCGCGGGGCGAGCGTTTCCCCAGGCCACGTTTTCTCAGGAGCAGCCAAGCGTTCTCCCGCTCGAGATAGAGCCGCTGAACGCTCTTTTGCCGGCCGGAGGGCTGATGCAAGGCGGCCTGGTAGAGCTCAGCGTGGTGGGCTCGGGCGCTCTTGCCACCACGTTCGCCCTCGCGGCGTGCGTTTCGGCTCAAAAGCACCCGACTTTGCAAGGGGGCTTACCTGCTTGGTGCGCTTTCATCGATCCCTCGTGCACGCTTTACGCTCCCGGAGTCGCGGCGGCGGGCGTGCTGCTCGAGCGGCTATTGGTAGTGCGTCCTTCGGTAGAGGCACTGGCGCGTACGGCGGTCCGCATCGTTGAATCGCGCGCCTTCGCGCTGGTAGTAGTGGACACTTTCGGGGCTCTCGGTGCGGAGCTCGGCGTCAAGCTCGGCACCTGGCCGCGTGTCGTTCGGCGGCTGACTCTTTCGCTCGAAGGCTTGAAGAGCACGGTGCTGCTCATTACGGATGCCGCGGCACGGCGCCCCTTGCCGCTTCCGGTCGCTCAACGCATCGAACTCGCGCACCCCCAGCGCGACATGGTTTCGCTGCGCGTCGTGAAAGATCGATACGGCCGCATCGGTCCGGAGCGGGTCATCCAGTGGCCGCCCTCGAACACTTCGCCGCAAGGTTCGCGGCTTCGAAAATCCGGCCACGCCTCGCTTTCCCTCGTTCAGCATGCAAGTTGAACTTTCGGTCGCACATGTCCGTCGCAGCAGGTAAAAGAACCTCGAACGCACGTGCGACAGAGCCGCGGCCGCGCCGTGTGCTTGCGATCGTACTGCCCGAGCTACTCTGTGAACTGGCGAAGGAGCCGCTCTTGCTCGCGCGGAAAGAGGAGGGGCGTGTCAAAAATCGTCGCAATGAAGCGCCCCTGGGAGTGGTGCTGGGAGAGAAAATGGGAGAGGAGGAAGCCGCGCCGGCGGATTCGCCGGATCGGCCAGGGTCCTCGGAAGCGAGCGGGTCCAAAAGCTCGAGCGCGAAGCTCGTGCGCGCGACGGCCGTCCTCGACGCCGTCAACGCCGCCGCGCGCCGTTACGGTGTGGAACGGGGACAGACCATCGCGGAAGCCTGCGCGCTCGTCTCGCATTTGACGGTTCGCGAGGTATCCGAAAAAACCATCCTGACCGCTCTCGGCCGCATCGCGGAGCTCGCGTTCGGGTTCGGTTCCATCGTCTCGGTCAAGTCGCCGGACACCGTTTGGGTCGACATCACCGGTGTCGCGCATCTCATGGGCGGGGAAGAGGCTCTGGCCGGCGAGCTTCTGAGCCGTGTCCGGGCCTTGGGCCACACGGCGCGCGCGGCGGTCGGCAATGGTCCGATACTTTCGCGCGCCTTCGCCAGCTGGCTCGGCGTGGGTCGTCGCGCCCGGGGCGAGCAGGGCGTGGTCGTGGCGCCCTCCGTGCTGATGCGAGAAAAGGCGGCAGAGTTACCGGTTTCGGCTCTTCCGCTGGAAGATGCGGTGCGCGCGTGGCTGATCAAGCTCGGAGTGCTCACCTGGGGAGAGCTCGCCGCGTTGCCGCGCGCCGCGACTGCGGCTCGTCTCGGCAAGGACGCGAGCCGCTTGCTCGATCTGTGTGAAGGGAAAGATCCGGAGCCGCTGGCTTCCTATGTTCCACCGCGACAATTGACGGAAGAGTCGTCCTGGGACGATCCGGTCGATGGGCTCGAGCCGCTGCGGTTCGTGCTGGGAGGCTTGACGGCGCGCCTCGCCGTGCGCCTCGAAGGTCGCGGTGAAGCGGCGCAACGACTGAAGCTTCGTATTTTCCACGACCGCATCAGCGCGCGCTTTCACGGTTGTTCCGAAG
>DASWGX010000067.1:0-10995 GCA_036393455.1 Polyangiaceae bacterium | reverse complement strand
TGCTTGGCGGCGAACTTCCCCTCCGGGTGCTCGGGGTTCAGCGTGCCGGAATTATTGCAAATGTAGCCGCCGCCCGCGACGGCGTACCAACCGCCGCTGCAACTTTCCCGCGATACCACGTCCTCTTGCACTGGCACGCGGCTCCCGTTCTGCGCGTAGCCGAGCTTGAGCTTTCGGTCGAAAGACGGCTTTGCGTAGATCCCCACGGACGAGCTCGTGACGTACACCCACGGACCCGGGTGAGGCGGCGGCTCGGGCTCGGGCTCCGCTTCGGCCTGTTTCGAAGGCGAGAGCTCCTCGGGGGGCGTGGGTTTGGGTACCGCGACGCCGCTCCTCGAAGCGCTCGAGTTCGGCGGCAGCAGGGGAGCGGGCTCGTCGTCGCAACCGAGCGCCAGCACGCTCGCCACAGCGGGCGGGAGGAGAACGCGGGACAGCGTGAAGAGACGCATCGGGGTCTGTCTTCGTCTACTACTCGTTACCGCGAACGTCGATCCACTTCTCGGCACTGCGGCCGGTCGCCACGAGCGACGCTTTGCCGCGATGGGCCGGGCCTCGCCCGAGGCCGCCCGCCAGGCTAGGGTGCCAGCGTGGCAGCCGATTCTCAGGGCGCGTGGCGCGGCGGCAGACGGGGCGGGACGCTGCGCTTCTGGTCGCTCGTGCTGGTGTCGCTGCTGCTCCACACACCGTTGACTCCGCTCGTCGCATTGCTTGGTTTGCTTCGACTACTAACGCCGCTGCCCTCCGAAGCCCTTCCCGACGAGCCTCCGGTCACCGGGATCCCCATCGACTTGCTCGACGAGCAGCCTGGGGATGCTCCGCCCGAGGCGGCACCGGAGGCGCCGGAGCTGGGTGGAGCCGATCCCAGCGCGGAAGAGGCTGCCGAGTCGGCCCACCCCGTCGCGGACGCGGGCGCCGAGGCCGCCGACGCCGCGGTCGAAGATGGCTCGGCCAGCGCCGACGCAGGGGCTGACGCCGAGGAAGAGTTAGCAGACGCATCCCGAGAGCCGGTGGACGCGGGTCTCGGGGAGGGTGGGACGGCGGACGCCGCCGCGGAGGACGCGGGCTCGATCCCGGATCCCATCAAGCTCGCTGGCGCTGCCGCCCGCGTGACAGACCCCAACGCCAACGTTCGTCTCTTCATATACACCGAGCGCGTACGCGGCCATCCCCTGGCGCCCCAGCTCGCCTCGTTGATCGTGGAGCTGCCGCAGTGGAAGGACTTTTTCGGTCCCGCGGGCATCGACCCGATCCACGACATCGACCGAATGCTGGTGGTGGGGCCGCAGTTTCGCGACTCGTCGAATATCATTGCGCTGGTCCAACATCACGTGCCGCCCGGTGCCATGCGCGGCGCGCTGGAAGCGCTGGTCAAACGCGATCCCGAGGGCCGCTGGCTCGACACTGCGGTGCCCGCGGCGCTCGCCAGGGCCGATCGAGCCCAGCGCATTTTCGTGATGCCGAACTCGCACCTGGTCGTGGTTGCGCCGCCCAGCGCTCAAAGAAGCGTCGTTCGTCTCTCCAGGGACCTTTCAGTGCCTCCGGGGGGCCCGGGCGACGATATCGTCGTCGCCACCGTCAAGACGCCGTGGCGCGTCTTCATCGGCCATCGCGTCCCGCTGCCGGAATCGATCAAGTGGGCGAGAGTATCCGTCGCTCCGCTTGCGGGTGGAGGTGCTCGAGCGAAAATCCAGGCGCTCGACGAATCTCCCGACGCCGCGGCCAGGAACGCTCAACAGCTGGGCCAACTGCTCGGAAGCCTCAGCGGCATCGGCTTCGGGCCATTTCGAGTCAGCTTCGTCGAAAGTATCAGATTTTACGCACAAGGATCTGAAATTCATGGAGAAATCAGGGTCAACCGCGATCAGCTCGTGCTCATGCTCAACTGGGTGAGGCAAGCCCTTGGCATCCGAGCGCCGCGGCCCGCCGCGAGCCCTGGCTCGGCGCCGTCCGGAATACCGTCGGCATTGCCGCCGCTGCCCATGCCGCTGCCTCCCGCGAACGACCTTCCTACGCCGTCTCCTGACGACGATTCGACGCCGAGCCCGGCGCCGCCGCCCTGACGGCCTCGATGGGTCAGCTCGTCGCGGCGCGGGCGACGGGTTCGGGCTCGTTCGTGTCGGGCGCGTCCACCTCGGTGCGGTGCGAAACAGCGCGTAGCATCGCGTCCGCTTCCGCGCGATTCAGCCCGCCGACACAGAGCTTGCGCCCTTTCTTCGGCACGATGACGATGCGGCACTTGCCCCGCACGTCGTCGGTGAGTGACGAGAGACCGAAATCGAGCGCCAGCCCGCCCAGCATGAACAGGACCGCGAGGCCGATCAAAGAAAACGACCCTCCGGGAACGCGTAGCCCGTCGATGAAAAACCCCATTCCGAGGTAGCTCCCGAGAAACAGCGCCGCGAGCCCCGCGTACATTCCCGCGCGGGCGTAGCGGATCTCGCGCGTGATGCGGGCCAGGTTCGCGAGCGGAACGTTGAGACGGCGCTGCCGGAGCATGCGCCCGAGCAGAGTCGTCTCTTCATCGAGCTCGAGGCCGCGCGCGCCGAGCGACAGCGTGGCCGAGCGGCGATAGGCGAAAGCGAAGCGAGCCAGGAGGCGCCCGAGCTGTCGCAGCGGCAAGACGAAGGTGACACTGAGCAGAAACGTCGCGATTGGGCCGCGCGGAACCGGCTGGATTTCGCCTCGGAGCTCCGAGTTGCGATGGGAGGCCGCGCTCTCGACCAGGGCCCGCACGAGCCCGCTCGTTCTGGGCCGGAGCAGCTCGTTCGCGGCGACGCGCGCTTCGCGATTCGTGCTCGACGCCACTGCGGCGGCGGCGACGAGCGCTTCCGGGGACCTTGCGCGCTCGCGGGAATCGGATTGCGCGACCTCGGCGACGGCCCGCCACAGCGTCGCGGAAGGCTCGGGCTCGGAGTACACCGCGTCGGCGCACTCGAAGATGGGAAGATTCGCGTGCGTCGCGAGCCAAATCAGCTCTCGCGCGGTTTGGAGCTCGGTCTCCGGCGCGCTCGGGAAATCGGACTTGACGCCGAAGCACACGAGCGTCGCGATGAGCGCGCGCTGTGCTTCGCCGGCGGGCAATCCGTCGTGCACGATGGCCAATGGGTTACCCCACTCGGTTTGGGCGTCGAAGCGGAGCTCGGGCGCCTTGGAGTCGGTCTTGCCCGGGGCGAATTCGGGAAAGCGAGCGTTGTGCTCGCGCGCCGCGGCAAGGGCGCGCTCGGCGACCGCCTTCGAAAGCGCTTCGAGGTCCGGATGCTCGCGAAGCGTGGTGGCCATGGCCCGGAGATCGGGAGCCTTCGTATCGGAGGCCTGGTCGTTCGGCAGCGCCACGTCGACCCTCGGCTTATCCGATACGGCAGCGGATGGCCAAGGAATGGCGCGACCGCGTTCGCGAAAAGGCCGGCAGAAGACTAGCCGATCGACCTCAGCACGGGACCGGCGGCCTCCGGCCTTGCATCCGCGATGGGGCGGTTTTGGGTGTCGACGCGCACGACGGTCGGACGGTGGCGCGCGGCCTCCGCCGGCTCGAAATCGGCGAAGGTGGCGATGATGACCTGATCTCCCGGCTCGTTCAGGTGAGCGGCAGCGCCGTTCACGCACACGGCGCCGCTCCCCGCGGGGCCTTCCAGCGCGTACGTGACGAGCCGGCTCCCGCGCGTGATGTTCCAGACGTGCACCGCCTCGTAGGGCAGGATGTTTGCCGCCCGCATCAAGTCGGTGTCGATGGTGACGCTCCCTTCGTAGGCCAGATCCGCGTGCGTCACCGTGGCACGATGGATCTTGGATTTGAACATTTGGAGCTTCATGGTCGCTTCGGGTCTCGCCATGGCGGCCCGCCCGATGCGGGTCCACCTGTCGGACTGAGGATCACCATAGAGCATCTTTTCAGAATTTCAATCGGGGCGCCGGTCCTGGCGTCCTCCGCCCGGGCCCGCGCGCAACTCCGGCGTTTTCTTGCCCGAATAGCGGCTCTTCGGATACGGCCTCGAGTGACCCGGGCGAGTCCGTACCCGGGGAAAGGTGTCACAGATGACAACGCCCAAAGCCGAGCTCGTCCGTACGCTGAGCGAAATGATGCGTGGAGTCATGCGCCTGCGAACCGAGGGTGTCCCGTACGCACGGCTGTCACGGGCGCACGGTTACCTGGACGGTTATATGCGAGCCTTGCTCGATACAGGAGTCGTCGACCAGAGCGAGCTCTTGAAGCTCGTTGCCCGCCAGCGGTCGGAAGTCGACGGCCCAGCCACCGCCGAGATCGACTTCGACGCTACCGCGGCATAGCGGGTCCGCCGGCGCCGAGAGCCGAGCATTCAATCCGTGCACTGAACCAGCGAGCGCAGCGAGTCGATGCGCTCGCTGAGCTGGCTTCTGTGCAGCCGGCCGAGCTTCGCCGTTCCGACTCCCTCGACACAGTACGAAGCGACGGTCGCCGCGTTGACCACGGCGCGGCGCAAACCGAGATGGCTGACGCCTCCGGCGGCCGCGAGGGAGCCCACGAGGGCGCCGGCAAACGTGTCCCCCGCGCCGGTCGGATCGACTTCGTCCTCGAGTGGGTAGGCCGGGGAAAAGAAGATTCGGTCGTTGTCGAAGAGCATTGCGCCGTATTCGCCGCGTTTGACGATAAGACGTTTCGGGCCCATGCCGAGCACCGCGCGGGCGGCGCGCTGGATGTTGTGAATATCGGCGAGCTGCCGCAGCTCCTCGTCGTTGATGACCAGAAGATCGATCCGCTCGAGCACCTTCATGAGCGCGTCGCGCTCGCCCTCGATCCAGAAGTTCATGGTGTCGGCAGCGACGAAACGAGGCGCGCGCGTTTGATCGAGCACGGCCAGCTGCAGGGCCGGGTGGATGTTGCCGAGCAGAACCCAGGGCGTGTCGCGGAAGGTTTCCGGCAGCGTGGGCTCGAAATCGGCGAATACGTTGAGCTGCGTATCGAGCGTCTCGCGGCTCGCCAGGTTCTTCGAATAACGACCCGCCCAGCGAAATGTCTTGCCGGAAGCGCGGGCGACGCCCGCGGTATCGACGCCGCGCCGGGAAAGGTCTTCGAGGGTCGACTGGGGAAAGTCCTCGCCGACGACGGCGACGATTTGCGCCGGAGCGTACAGGCTCGCCGCGTAGGCGGCGTAGGTTGCGGCGCCGCCGATGACGTCGTCGAACCTGCCCGTCGGCAGCTCGAGATCGTCGAATGCCATCGAGCCGACTATCAGAACGGGATCTACACTGTGGGTCATGAGTCCTTCAAGCCTGAGGGGTTCGTGTACTTGTCGATGAGCCAGCCGAGGAGGCGGCGCTCGGCGTCCGAGGGTTCCAGGCGGTCATTGACGAAGGCGTGGCGCAGGGCGTGGCTTTCGGGGCTGGTCGCAGGGTCGGGCAGCCGCGACGCGATCTCCGCCACGACGCGATACGCAAGCTCGGTGTTTGCCTTGAGGACGTCGACGACGGCTGCCGTCGACACTTCGGGTTCAGAAGCGTGCCAGCAGTCGTAGTCCGTGACCAGGGCCAGCGTCGCGTAAGGCAGCTCGGCTTCGCGTGCGAGCTTTGCTTCGGGCAGCGCCGTCATGCCAATCACGTCCGCTCCCCAGCTTCGATACAAGAGGCTCTCGGCGCGCGAAGAAAACTGCGGTCCCTCGATGCAGACGTAGGTTCCGCGCCCGTGGACGCGGGCGCCGGCTGCGGCGGCTGCCGCCGCGCCGGCCGAGGCGAGCGCTGCTGACACCGGGGCTCCGAAGGCGACGTGGGCGACCACGCCACCGTCGAAGAAAGTCGCGGCCCGACGCTTGGTGAGATCGACGTACTGATCGGGGAGCACGATGTCCCCGGGTCGAAGCTCCGCCTCGAGCGACCCGACTGCCGAAATACCGAGGATCTGTTGGGCGCCGAGCAGCTTGAGCGCGCACACGTTCGCGCGATAGTTCACCGCGTGGGGCGGAATTCGATGACCTGCGCCGTGACGCGGCAGGAACAAGAGCCGGACCTCGCCGAGGCGCCCAGCGACGACGGCCGCGCTCGGCTGTCCGAACGGCGTTTCGATCTGGTGCACCGCGGCACCGCGGAGCCCGGGGAACGCGTAGAGACCGCTGCCGCCGATGACGCCGAGGACTCGTGTCACCGAGCTTCGCTAACACGAGCGTCGCGCATCGATCAACCGTCGTCGGATTGCGAAGCGACGCCGAAGTCGCGTTCCGCCGCCAAGAGGCCCTCGGCCTTCGGGGCCATGCGGCTGCGGCGGCACTCCTCGGCGCGAAAGATCGAGGCGAGCTGCTCCGTCGCTTCGTCGAGGTCGTCGTTGACCAGCACGTAGTCGAAGAGCCCGTAGTGGGCGATCTCTTCTCGTGCGGTGCGGAAACGGCGCTGCACCGTGGCCTCGTCCTCGCTGGCGCGCCCGCGCAGCCGCAGCAGCAGAGTCTCGGGGTTCGGTGGCAAAATGAACACCGTGACCACGTCCGGCACGGCTGCCTTGATTTGCCGCGCCCCCTGATGGTCGATGTCGAACAGGATCGCCCGCGCGGTTGCCGCCCGCCGCAGCTCGCCGCGCCCCGTTCCGTAGAGATTTCCGTGCACTTCCGCCCACTCGAGGAACTCGTTCCTTTTCACGAGACCGGTGAAGGCTTGCCGGCTGACGAAATGGTACTCGCGTCCGTCCTCTTCGTTCGGTCGTGGTTTGCGGGTAGTGTGAGAGACGCTGAAGCAGAGATCCGGGAAGAGCTCGAGCAGCCGGCTCGTCAGCGTGGTCTTGCCGGCCCCCGAGGGCGACGAAACGATGAGCGCGAGCGGGCTCTTGCTACTCGACATTCTGAACCTGTTCCCGCAATCGTTCGATCTCGCTCTTGAGCTCGACCACCCAGTGGCTGATGGTCGCGTCCTGGCACTTGGCGCCGATTGTATTGGCTTCGCGCATCGTCTCCTGCAGCAAAAAGTCCATGCGCCTCCCCACCGGTTGGTCCTCTTCCAGGAGCGATTCCAGCTGCTCGAAGTGGCTCTCCAGCCGCACCAGCTCTTCGGTGATGTCACCGCGTTCCGTCAAGAGCACGGCCTCGCTTTCGAGTCGCGAGGGATCGACCTCTTGCGGCAGCGCGGACAGCAAACGGCCCAGCCGTTCGAGCAGACGCTCGCGTGCCGCCGCCGCGATCGTCGGCTGGCGCTCGGTGATGGACGCACAGAGCTCGCGCGCGCGGGCCAGGCGCGAGCGGAGCTCGTTCCGCAGCGTGCGGCCCTCCGATGCACGCATCGCGAGCAAGCGCCCGCAGGCCTGATCGAAGGCGAGCGCGAGGCTCTGTTCGACCACGCGGCGTTCGATGCTGGCCGGCGGTCGAAACAGGTCGGGCACGTTCAAGAGTGGTGCGACGCCGAGCGGGCCGTCGATTCCCAGCTCGTTTCGCAGCGCGTCGAGCGCGCGATAGACGGCCCGTGCCCGCGCGAGATCGAGTTCGAGGGCGGCAGCCGACGGGCCGTCGATGCGAACGCCGATGTCGAAACGGCCTCGCGTCAGCCGTTCTCGCGCGTGCTGCTCGACGAAAAACGCGTAGTCCGAAAGCTCGGTCGGCACGCGCACGCGCACGTCGAGGTAGCGGTGATTGAGCCCGCGGAGCTCGAGGCTCACTCGTCCTTCCCCAAGGGCGGCCTCGCCCACGCCGTACCCGGTCATGCTGAGCATGGCCGCCGCCTCAGAGGCCCTTGCGGCGCTTTATGTCATCCATCATGCGGCGGTACTCGATCTCCCACAGGCTGGTGCCTTCCTTGACGTGCTTGAGCTGGCTGCGCACTTCGGCTTGCAGCTGTTCTTCTTCCGCCGCTTGACGGCGCAGAGGCTCGCGCATCTTGCGCCGCAGGCTGACGTCCTCGACGAAGATCTCCTCCACGTTGGCCGAATGCATCAACATCTCGATGAGCTGATCGAGGAGGTAGTCGATCGCGTCGTCACCGAGTTTGATTTGCCGCTCGTCGGCGATCAGCCGTCGCAGCTTCGCGTATTCCGACTGAGCGAGGCCGCGCGCCGCCAAGAGGTCCTTGGCGCGCTCGGAAATTTCCTGCTCGTCGCGGACGTATTGATTGAGCACCGCTTCGATGTCGAGCTGAACCTCCTTGGGGGATTGAGTCTCGATGTCGCCGCTCTGTTTGAGAGCGGACACCATCTCGGCGGCGATCTGGGGTACCCGAGCGCTGTGCAAACGCATGACGCGGCTGTTTACCGCATTTGCCCCGGGACGGCGACGCGGTTTGTGACCGGAGCCGAGACCCGCGCCCCGACCCCGTCAGCCGTTGCCGGGCGTGTCGCGGCGCCGGGCTCCGAGACGAAGACGCTGAAAAACCGCCTCCCGCTGGCGCAATTTGTAGGCTTCGTGGCTGGCTTCGCCGGCCTCGTTTCGGGCGTCGCTCTCGACGTCGAGCAGCTGGAATTCGCACAGCATGAAGACGATCGGGCCGAGCTGCTCCGACCCGGCAGGGGCCAAATCCATGATGTGGCTCGGCACTCGCACGGGAATATCCGTTACGAAGTGGATCACGCGATAGGAGGAGGCGCTGAAGCGATTATCGGCGGGGACGAAGGTGTCTTCGATCGGCTCCTCGTCCGCTCCGGCGTCGAGCGGGGCCGGGCCGTCCCCGAGGAGGTTGCTCAGCCTGAGGATCGTATTCGTGCTCTCACCGGGCACCACGTAATTGAACGGAAACAGTTGCTCGGTCAGGTAGAGCAGGAGCGGCAGGATGTCGTTGCGCGTGCGCGTGACGATGCGAAACCGGAGCTTGTCGTAGAGCGCCGCGGCCGTCGCCTCGGGTTTGCTCAGCAGCTTCGTATAGGTCGAGTCGAGGTTCTTGCGACCGCCGACGAACTCGGTGATCGGGAAACCTTCGCTCAGCATCGTGCCGACGACGCGATAGACCTTTTCCTCCACGAGGTGGAACAGGTCGCGATCGCTGACGGGCAAGCGGAACAAGAGCTCCCGCCCCGCCATGTGGTTGATGATCTGGACGGTCTTCAGGATGGTGCAGGCGCAGAGTTGACGGTGCCCCTTGCCGGAGGCGAGCAGCAACAGCTCTTCGAGTGACGCTTGTTCGACCGGCTTGGGAATCGCGAACGAAAAGTGACGGCGCAGGTAGTTTATCGCCTCCCACTTGAGGTGCTCCATGAACGTGCGATCGTTCGGACGCTCCGGATCGAGCTCGTGGTTTCGCACGAACCGGCACGCCTGACCCGGCGTCTCGAAGTTCAGGCGGTGCCAATCGACGATCGAATCACCGCGCAGAACCAGCCGTACCGCCTCGGTATCGTGGAGGCCGAACTCCGCCAGCGTCTTCAGGCGCGGAGCGCCGTCGACGCCCGAGGGGCGTCGCTCGGAGCGCGGTGGTTCGGAGTCGGCTTCGGTGGTCAGTGGTTGGTCGTGGTTGCGTCTCCCGCCTCGGGGCGGCGTAACGAGAGAGTACCGAAGAATATGGCGAGCGTCAGGCCCAGGACGGCCAGTTGGGCGCCGACGGCGCTGGTAGTGGCGAGAAGCAGCAGAGGGAAGGCAGCGGCCAAGTACCAGGGATTCAGCTTCATCGTCCGCGTATCTCCGATAAATCGAAACGGTTTTTGGAGGGACAGTACGCTTTTCCCCCTCGAAACGAAGCACCCGACGGGTGGGTTGGTGTGCGTCAAGGTGGCACACGGCGCGACCGTGGGCCAACAGTTAGTCGGCTCCGGCGAGTCGTTCAAGAGAGGACTTCTGGAAGACCTTATTTCGGCAAGCCGGCCGGAAATCGGGAGCCCTGCTTCGGGTCGGGGGCCGACCGCTTGCGGCACGAAGAAAACCGCTGGGCTCGCGTGCGCCCGGCGCGTTTGTTAGCGTGCTCCGGCGTGTCGGGCATGCCGCTCGAGAAGAACGGTCGCCGCGTCGGGTTCTCGGCGATCGGACAGAGGACCGTGGCGCTGGCGGCGCTCGGCTTTTTCGCGGGCACCGCCGCGACCGTTGCCGGATGCGGTGACGAGGGGCCGTTCCCCACCACCGTCGATCCCGGCGACGACTTTGGCATCGCGGACGTCGTGTTCGACGAGGCGTACTTCTACTGCGCGGTCGAGCCGGTGCTGTTTGCCCGCCGCTGCGGCCCCGGCGATCCGGGCAGCGGGGATGCGCCCGGTGGATGCCATTTCAACGTGACGAGCTTCAAGCTCACCGACTATTCACCGCTGGTCGCCGAAGGTTGCAGCGATCTGACGCCTCCAGAGGACATCCCCACCGCCGCGCGCCAAAATTACCAAACGTCTCAGGCGCGCATGAAACGCGATCCCGAGCTCGCAGCGCTCTTGAATCGGCCCACGGGGGAAGCCGTACATCCGCGCGTGATCTTCGACGCCGACAGTGACGAAGCCAACACGATCCGAGAATGGGCAACGCGTTTTTCCAGTCAGTAGGCGCCGCCGGTGTCGCGATCGCCGCCTTTTTGGCGGCGGCGCCGGCGTCCGGCGTTCGCGAGGACGTCGAGGCATTTGCGCGCGTCATCGTGAGTGAGACCGAGCTTCGTGCGGGGCCCGGCGTATCGCATCGCGTGATCTATCGGGCCCGTCGCGGCGAGACGTTCGCGATCGAGGGGCGCGAGACGTCCGGCTTTTGGCTCGAGGTACTGCTGGCGGACGGCAGGGCCGCGTACGTCCTCGGCGACACGGTCGATCGCATTGCGGTGGGCCCGGGAGACGAGGGCCCGACTCGACCCGGTTTCTTCGCTCCGCCCGCGTTGCAGTCGGCGCACGCTGGTTTCGCGCTGATGGGCGGAGCATTCGACCGCGACGGCTACGTCGAGCTGCGTCCCGCGTGGGTGATCGCGCCGGCCATCGCGTTCGAGCCCTACGTCGGGCTGGCGCTCCAGAGCGACGGCCGCCGGCTCGTCTACGGCGGCGCCGGAACGCTGAACCTGGCGCCCGACTGGGCCGTGGCGCCGTTCGTGACCATCGGTACGGGCGGGGTCCGTGAAGAACCAAAGGAAGAATTCGTGCGAGAGGCACGGAACCTGTTTCACGCT
>DASWGX010000066.1:0-2758 GCA_036393455.1 Polyangiaceae bacterium | reverse complement strand
GCGCGCTCTGTGCCTCACGAGCTTCCGCGCGGCGCAGAGCGGCTGCGCGAAAGCCACCGCGACGCGCACCGTGAAAGCATGGCTCCCGTCACACGACCCGCCGCGCGGCACGAGCAGCGCAGCGAGCCCGCCTTTTCGCGCCGTCCCACCCCGCCGTCCCAGCGCGGCACGAGCGACCACCACGGCCATCACGCGTCCGGACCGCTCGTCCGCGAGTCGATCAGCTTCCCGGCACACATCGACACGGATTGGGACACCCCGGCGTTCCAGCGGCGTCAGTCCGGAAGCTGACGCGCGTTTCGACGCTGCGCCGCGCGCCTCGAAGACTCGACTATTGGGACGCCGACGCGTCCTTCCGTCTCCCAAACCAAATCTGCTCGCGAAAGAACGTCGCGCCGCGTTCGCGAAAGCGTGGTTCGTCGTCGAGGATGTCTTCCTCCTCGCGTTGCTCGAGCTCGAAGCAGGAGCCGAGAACGTCACGGAGCTCGGGTTCCGGAACGGAAAACGGGGGACCGCCCGGGCCGTCGTGGACGAAGTTCACGAGAAAGAGGCGCGCCGCGGGCCGCGTGAGCTCCTTGAGTTTTCGGGCATACGCGGCGCGCCGCGTAGGGTCGACGGCGACGAAGGCCGCGCGGTCGTAGACGGCATCGGCGAGGCAGAGCTCCGCGGGGGCGAGTTGGTAGAAGTCGCCGCACGCGAGGCGGAGGCTGCCGGCGATCGTCAGGCTGCCGTAGGGGGTGGCTTCGGTGGTCGCTTCTAGCTGGTTTTCCTGCACGAAGTCGTCGATGGCTCGTCGAATGAACTCGACGCCGAGGACTGCGTGGCCGTGGTCGCGGAGCCAGAGCAGGTCGAGGGACTTTCCGCACAGCGGCACGAGCACGGTGCCGATCGTGCCGTGGTCGATGAAGCCTTGCCAGTGGCGATCGAGGGCGGGATGGGGATGGCCGATATGAAAGCCGAGGCGCCCCTCGACCCAGCGCTCGTGCCAGAAGGTTTCGTCCATGGGCGGGACGATGGGGCTCCCCGTGGGGTGCGTAAACCGAAAACGGCTTGATGCTCGTCGAGACGAAACCTTTCACGCGCTCGATTGTCTGCCCCGAAGGTTTGCCCGAGCAGCGCCGGAGCCGCGGACGGTGCGAGCAAGTAGGAGATCGAACATGACAGGCTTGTCTTCTGCGGCCATGGCGGCCGCGAGCGCGACGCTGTTTGCCGCGCTCCTCGTGGGGCGACCCGGCGCGGCGGGAGCGTTGCCGCTCAAGCGCGTGCGGTTCTACGAGGCGGGTGTCGCCTATTTCGAGCGAAGCGGAGCGATCGCCGGCGGCGCCACGACGCTGCCGGTGCCGGCCGCGCATTTGGACGATGCCCTGAAGACCTTGGTGGTGCTCTCGGACGCGAAGGGCGCCCGCGTCGACGGCGTCGAGTTCAAGAGCCGAGTCAGCCGAAGCCTCGGCCGTGCGCTCGCGGGGCTTTCCGAGGACGGTCCGCCGCTCAGCTTGCATGCCTTGATGAAGAGCCTGAAGGGCGCGAGGGTACGAGTGTCGTTGGGGGGTGAGCGCGTCGACGGACGCATCGTGGAGCTCGTCGACGCCGAGGACAGCGACCTCGAGGAGTGTGTCCCGGTTGTCGCGGCTCAGGCCGAAAAGGACGAGGGCTGCCGGGTGCGCCGCGAGCCGACGCTGATCCTGATGACGGACGAAGGCACGTTTCGCCGCTTGCGGGCGCGCGACGTGGACGGTGTGCGCCCCATGGATCCGGCGCTCGCGAAGCGCCTCGACGCCGCGGTGGACGCCGGCTCGCCCGGCAGCGTGCGCGCGCAGAAGGACCTGGAGCTCAAGCTCCGCGGAGCCCCGGACGTCAAGCTCGGCTACGTCGCCGAAGCGCCTGTGTGGCGCACGACGTACCGGTTGGTGATCGACACGGACGGCAAGCAGGCGGCGCTCCAGGGTTGGGCACTCTTGCACAACGATACCGACGAGCCGTGGCGCGCCGTTGCGATCGAGCTCGTGAGCGGGCGCCCGGACAGTTTCTTGTTTCCGCTGGTGTCGCCGCGCTACTTGCCGCGTGAGCTCGAAGAGCCGGAAAGCGTGCTCGCCACGGTGCCGCAGCTTCTGACCACGACGCCTGATGCGATCTGGGCCGAGCGCACCGGTGAATGGGTAGGCGACGCGTTCGGGGCGGGCGGCCTCGGGTTATCCGGAGTCGGCCAAGGAGGAGGAGGTACCGGCGCAGGCATTGGCCTCGGAAGTATCGGGACCGTGGGTGCCGGTGCGGTGACTGGCGCCCAAAGCTCGAAGCTGACCGTCGGCAATCTTGCCGGCGTGGACGGCGCGGACGGGGTGGAGGCCGGCGCGTTGTTTCGCTATGCGCTCGATGCGCCGCTCGATCTCGACGCCCATGCCTCCGCGCTGGTTCCGTTCGTCGGTGACGGCATTGCGGCGCGGCCCGTCGCCTTCTTCGCGGCGGCCGATCGCGGAGCTCGCAGCGCGGCGTACCTCGCGCACGGGGGGACGCAAACTCTGCCGGCCGGTACGATCGCCGTCTTCGCCCAGGGTGGGTTCTCCGGTGAGACGCGTTTGCGACGGATGAAGCCGGGACAGACGCAAGTGATCCAGTTCGGTGACGACCTCGACGTCGATCTTCGTCGCATCCGCTCGACCGTTTCGGACCAGCCGCGCTTGCTTGCCTTCGACGGCGACGACCTGGTCGAGCACTTCGTGCGCCATCACGTGGTCGAGTACCGGCTGGAAAACCGCGGCGG
>DASWGX010000065.1:0-1620 GCA_036393455.1 Polyangiaceae bacterium | reverse complement strand
TCCGACGAGTCGAGCTTCGTCACGGGTGCGGCGTACCCCATCGACGGCGGCGTCCTGGTTCGCTAAGACGGGCTCCTCATGGTCGAGCTCGTCCCGCCGCTGGTACAAGCCTGGGAGCGGCCGAGCGCTCCGCGTCCGATCGTCGTGATCGGCGCCGGCGGTATCGTCCGCGACGCGCACTTGCCGGCGTATCGACGGCTCGGGTTCGACGTGAAGGGTCTGTTCGACCTGAAACCCGAGCGAGCACGGGAGCTCGCTGACGAGTTCGGCGTTCGCCGCATCTATCGGAGTGTGGAGGAAGCCGTCGCGGAGCCGGACGCGGTGTTCGACGTCGCGGTTCCCGCGGTGGCCGTCGCCGACGTGATTTCTCGGCTGCCGCGCGGCGCGGCCGTCCTGATTCAAAAGCCGATGGGCTCCGATCTGGAGGACGCTCGCAACATCCTCGGCCTGTGCCAGGGCTTGGAGCTGATCGCCGCCATCAATTTCCAGCTGCGTTTCAGCCCGAACATGCTGGCGCTGCGCGACGCGCTCAGGCGCGGCTTGCTCGGCAGGGTCACCGACGTCGAAGTCCGCATCAACACGCACACGCCCTGGCACCTGTGGCCTTTCCTGCGCGGAATTCCCCGGCACGAGGTTCTCTATCACTCGATCCACTACCTCGATCTGCTGCGCGCCCTCCTGGGCGAGCCGCGCGGGGCTTTCGCCAAGGTCGTGCACAACCCGCTCGGAGAGCTCGAAGCGTACAGTGACACGTCGACGTCGATCATCCTGGACTACGGCTCCGAGCTCCGCGTCAGCCTGACGATGAACCACCAACACCGCTTCGGAGCAGAGTACGCTCGAAGCCAGCTCAAGGTCGAAGGGACCGACGCTGCCGTCGTCGCGCGCATGGGCGTGAACCTGGACTACCCGAAGGGTAGGCCGGACACCTTTTCGTTCGCCTCCGCGAACGGCGCGTGGGGCTCGATGCCGCTCAGAGGTTCCTGGTTCACCGAGGCGTTCGAAGGGCCGATGAGCAACCTGATGCGTTTCGTCGCCGGCGAGGACGCCGTGCTCGAATCGCGCGTCGCGGACGCCATCAAGACCATGGCCGTCGTCGAAGCCTGCTATCAGAGCAGCGCTTCCGGCGGAACGCCGATCCCGGCGCTGCCGCCCCCGGCGGCGGCGCCCAAAGATCCCTCCGAGGGAACGGTCGAGACATGAAGATTACCAAAGTCGAAACCCTGCTCCTCAAGGTGCCGCTCAAACAGCGCACCATCACGGACTCGCAGAGCAGCGTCGAAGCCGTCGAGTTCTTGCAGGTGGCGCTCCACACGGATGCCGGCCCTACGGGCTACGGCATGAACTGGAGCTACACCACCGGGCTCAAGGCGGCTCAGGTCTGTATCGACGAACACTACGCGCCGCTCTTGGTCGGGCAAGACGCCGAGCTACGCAAGGAGCTCGTGCGGCGCTGCTACTACTCGAATCACTTCGTCGGTCGCGTCGGAGCGACGGCGGTCGGGCTCGCCGCGGTGGAGTTTGCGCTCTGGGACCTGGCCTGCAAGCGCGTGGGGCTGCCGCTATGGAAGTATCTCGGCCCTGCACGCGACAAGGTGAAGGCGTACAGCACCGACGGCG
>DASWGX010000064.1:0-7951 GCA_036393455.1 Polyangiaceae bacterium | reverse complement strand
CCTCGCCGAGCAAGTCAGCGAAGTCAGGCGCATGCTCTACCGTTTCATTCAGTCGCTGAACGCCGAGTCCGGCTGACGCCTGATACCTGATACCTGACAGCCCAGTGCCGAAACTTCCTTTTTTGGTTCCGGCTACGCCGGATTAGGATGCCGGCGTGTACTTGCTCGGCCTGGTGTTTCACCGGCTCCGCCGCTCGCGTGCACTGACCAGGAAGACGCGGCTTTGTTGGCCCTGGCCTCGCCTCTCCGTTAGGCGGTGCGCATGCACGAAAAGCCCCGCCCGCGGCACAAGCTCGGACTCTGAGCTCGCCCTCGCTTTCGGCACTAGCTCGAGACTCGATTGCGGCCGCCTCGTTTGGCCTCGTAGAGCTTTCTATCTGCACGCTCGTAGAGCTGCTCGGCGCCGTCTCCTCGCCGAACCGCGACGCCGAGACTCAGCGTCACCGGGAAAGCCTTGCCGGCGTGCGAGAACGCGCTCGACTCGACTTGCCTGCGAAGCTCTTCGGCGAGCTCCGTGGCACGCGACGCGCCCGGGCCGGTCGAGAGGATGGCGAACTCCTCGCCTCCGACGCGATACACGGCGGCTCCAACGGGAAGCGTGGCCCGAATCAGCGACGTCACGCGCCGCAACACTTCGTCACCCGCGGCATGCCCCAAGGTGTCGTTGATGCTCTTGAAGTGGTCGAGGTCGAGCAGAATCAGGCTGAGGGGGCTGTCGCCGGGCTCCGCGCGCGCCGTGTAGCGGCCGAAGTCTTCGTCGAAGCTTCGTTTGTTGTAAACCCCGGTGAGCGAGTCTTCCCGCGCCAGACTGCCAATCTGCTCGTGGTACAAGACCTCGATGCTATTTTCCATGTACTTGACGACGAGAGCGCCGACACGAATCTTGTCGCCGTCGTTCAAACGCTCCTGCTGGATGCGCCGGTCGTTCACGAACGTGCCGTTCGTCGATTCCAAATCCGCGACCACGTAGCGCCCGAGCACGCGCTGGATGCTGGCGTGACGCCGGCTCACCTGCGGGCTAACCACGGGGATCACGCACGCTTCGCTGCGCCCGATGTCGACCACTCCGCCTTCGAGGTCGATGCGTCGGCCCATGCCGGGCCCCGCCAAAATGACGAGACAGGGGTTGCCGCTGCCTTTGGGTCGCTCGGAGGGCACGGCAACCGCCGTCTTGCCCAGGCTACTCGAAGCCATCGGCGACGGATGCTACCCACAAAGAAGGACGGGTCAATCCGGCAACGTCCGAACCGTTGCTAGCCGGGTACGAGGCCCGCTCACGCTCGACATTCCCGCTTGCCTCCCGAGGTTGCGGCTGTGGCAGCGCTTCGTTTTCCGCTAACGTCGGCGGCCCTGGAGCACCCGAGTGGCCAAAACGCGTCGAAAGCCGAACATCGCCTTGGTCGCTCAACGTGCCCGGGTCGCCAAGAGCACGGTGTCGCGCGTGCTGAACGGAGGCTACGCGAGCGCCGAGGTCCGAAGCCGGGTCCTCAAGGTGATTCAGAAGCTCGACTACACGCCGTGGAGCACGGCGCGAAACTTCTCCCTGGGGCGCGCCGGCTGTTTCGGCCTGGTCGTGGAAGACAGCCTCGGTGAGTGGCTGCCCCAGATCTTGGCCGGAATCGAGGACGAGATCGGCGCTCTCCACATTTCGCTCTTGCTCAGCAGCACCATGCGCAACGACCAGTACGACCCGGGTACGGTGCGGCTCTGGATCCGGGAGCGCCGCGTGGACGGGCTGATTTTCGCGCGTGCGGGGCGGCGCGAGTCGGAGCTCATCGCGGTCGCCGAGCAGCAGGGTGTCGCCGTCGTCCTCATCGCTCCCGACGTCGAGTACCCGGGCGTGCGCACGCTGCGCAGCCGCAACCGCGAGGCGGGGCAAGCCATCGCGCGCTACCTCCTGGATCTCGGCCACGAGCAGATCGCCTACGTCGGAGGCCCCGAGCATTCCATCGACACTCGCGAGCGTCTGAAAGGCCTGCAAGAGGGGCTCGCCGACCGCGGCGCATCGCTGGCCGAAAGCAACATCCGCTTCAGCCCGTCGTATCACGCGCAAGGCGGAGCGGCATACGCGGCGCGCTGGCTCAAGCTCGTGAGGAGGAAAGCGCCGACCGCGATCGTGCTCGCGAACGATCCGCTTGCGCTCGGCTTCTTGCGCACGGTGCAGGCGGCGGGCGTTCGCGTCCCGAAGGACGTCTCGGTCGTCGGTTTCGACGACATCTCTTCCGCAGCTCTCTTCTACCCGGCGCTCACGACCGCTCGCCAGCGGTTGCACGAGATTGGAGCGGCCGCGGGCCGCTCGCTGATTCGACAACTCGAGGTCCCCGGCGCCAAGTTGAAGCCGCTCGACTTCCCGATCGAGCTCGTGGAGCGCGAGAGCACCGGACAAGCTCCCACGCGACGATGAAAGTCCTGGTCGCCGGCTGCGGTTACGTCGGGACGGAGCTGGCGCGGCGCCTGCGACGGAGCGGTCACGAAGTCTTCGGCCTCCGGCGCGACGTCACGGCGCTGCCCGCCGGCGTCGTCCCCGTCGCGGCCGACCTCGAGCGTCCCGAAACGCTGGTCGACCTGCCCCGCGGCATCGACCACGTCGTATTCTGCGCCGGGGCGCGCCAGAGCGACGAAAATGCCTACCGGTCCATCTACGTCGCCGGCCTTTCCAACCTGATCGAGGCGCTGCGCGTCGCCGGTGCTCCCGTACGCCGCTTGCTCTTCACTTCGAGCACGGCTGTTTATGCGCAGTCTGACGGCGAAGACGTCGACGAAGACTCAATCACCGCGCCGACACACTTTTCAGGGCGCCGCCTGCTCGAGGCCGAACGCCTGCTCGCCGGGAGCGGCCTTCACGGCATCGTCCTCAGGCTTGCGGGCATCTACGGCCCCGAGCGCGCGGGTCTGGTAGCGCGCGTGGCCCGTGGTACCGCTCGTTACTCGGAGCCCCCGCGCTTCACCAACCGCATTCATCGCGACGATTGCGCCGGAGCGATCGAGCACCTGCTCTTTCACCCGGATCCGGAGCCGCTGTACGTCGGCGCCGACGAGGATCCCGCCGACGAGCGCACGGTGCTCGAGTGGCTCGCAGCCGAGCTCGGCACCCCGGCGCCCTCGCCGGGCGAGAGTCCCGCTCGCTCGGACCGGCCGATGAGCAGCAAACGGTGCCGGAGCTACCGCCTTCTAAGGAGCGGGTACAGTTTCGCCTTTCCGAGTTTCCGCGCGGGGTATCGCGCCCTCTTGGGGGAATTTGCGACAGGAGTCGAGCCGCGCTAGCCCCCCGTGCTGCAAACCAGTGCGTTCGCCGGAGCAGGAGGTCACAGGTGCCGATCAAGAACGTTTCCGTCGAGGAAGCCAGCCAGTTGCTCGAAGAAGGCTACGTCTATCTCGACGTTCGCACCGAGGAGGAGTTCGACGCCGGTCACGTTCCCGGCGCGGCGAACGTCCCGCTGCTCGTGTCCGGGTCGCCGGGAATGCAGCCGAACCCCGACTTCTTGAGCGTCGTGGAGAAGGCGTTCGAAAAAGACTGCAAGTTCGTGGTGGGCTGCCGCTCCGGCGGGCGCTCCCAGCGCGCCGCGGAAATCATGGCGCAGGCCGGTTTCCAGACCTTGTGCAACATGCAAGGAGGAATGGCCGGGGCGCGCGACGCGTTCGGTCGCCCTCTTCAGGGGTGGACGGCGCGCGGCTTGCCCACCGAAGCCGGCGCGGGCACCGGCAAGGCCTATTCGGATCTCAAGGGGTGAAGGCGTTCGGCGAAACCGCGGCTCAAGGAACCGTCGCGGCACCTCGAGGCTGGCCCGCCGGGCGGCGTTTCGCGCGGACGTAGTCGCGCGCGGCCTGCTCGATGAGCGCGTGGTCGCGCGACGCCTTCTCGGCCTCGGCCACCAGCGTCGCCGTGAACGACGTGAGACCCCAGATCCCGTTGTCGCGACGGCGAAACGGATAGCGCGTGCCGCGCACCGTTTCCACGCTCGCCCGCTCGCCGTCGACCTCTATCTTGGAGACCGCCGAAAGATCGCGGCGCAGCCGGTCCATGAAGCCGTGCGTCCTAGCGTACAGCGCGAATACGTCCGAGCCGTCCTCGGCGCTGGCCAGCGCCTGGTAGCGCTCGACGAGCTCCGAGCGCTCAGGCTCCGGGTACGTCTCCCGCGCGCGCTCGACGCTCTTCTTTCGATAGTCGCGAATCGTATAGCAGGCGTGCTGCGCGGCCGTCTCGATGTAGGCGAAGAACGCCTCGGGCTTGCCGCGGTTCACGGCGCTCATCACGCGCAGGTACGCACCGTTCGGCGTGCGGTCGCTCGGGTAGCGGAGCCAGGCCACGGCGAACCACACCACGGGCACGACCGTCAGAACGACGGCGAGCGATACCAGGATCGAGCGGCGGGACACGAGGCGCCCTTCCTACCGCATCCCGAAAGGCGTGGGGGCGCCGGCGGCCCTTCGCGTGCTAGCGTGCGCGCTGTGCGCGCCGGAGGCTTCGGACTTTCCCGCGGAAACGGCGGGACGGCGCGGGGTCGGTCTCGGGGGCCTCGAAAGGGACCATGCTGAACGCTCGCCGCGTGTTCGTGATCGTTCCGGCGCTGGACGAGGCGCGGCTGATCGAGCGGACGCTGAACGGCGTTCCCGCCTTCGTCGATGCCGTGATCGTCGTCGACGACGCCAGCACCGACGGGACCGCCGAGCGGGCGCGGCTCCACTCCGATCCGCGCGTCACGGTGCTGGAGCAAGCGAAGAACCGCGGCGTCGGCGCCGCGATCGCCCGCGGCTACGCGCGGGCCCTCGAGCGCGGAGCCGACGTTCTGTGCGTGATGGCCGGAGACAATCAAATGCACCCGGACGATCTCGGTGCTCTCGCCGAGCCCGTCGCGACCGGACGCTTCGACTACGTCAAGGGCAACCGTTTCTTGCACCGCGAAGCGCATCGCATGCCGTGGCCGCGCCGCGCCGCGGGCCGCATGCTCGCGGCGGCGACTCGCGTGGCTACGGGCCTTGCGGTCGACGACACGCAGTGCGGCTACACGGCGCTCGCCGCCGAGGCGGCGCAAGAGCTCCCCCTGGCCGAGCTCTGGCCGCGCTTCGGCTACCCGAACGACCTGCTCGGGATGTTGGCCGCGCGAGGTTTGCGCGTCGGAGAAGTGCCGGTGCGCCCGGTGTACGCGGACGAGCGAAGCGGGGTGCGTCCGTGGCACGCCCTGGTCGTGCTCGGCGTCGTGTTCCGGCGCTTCTGGCTCGAGCGCGGCTCGGACGTTCTGACGTTCACGCGCGCAGAGCGCGGGCGACGATCGCGTCGGAGAACCGCAGCGCATGCTCGAGATCGAAGCACTCGTCGAGTTCGGAAGCCGAGAGCAGCTTCGTGACGGCTTGGTCGCGTCCGAGCAGATCGCGAAACGTCCCCTGCCCGGCGAAGGCCGCCATCGCGCTTCCTTGCACCATTTCGTAGGCGCTCTGCCGAGGCAGACCCTTGTGAACGAGGGCCAGCATGACGGCCTCGCTGTAGAAGAGGCCGCCCGACCGCTCGAGGTTCTGGCGCATTCGCTCCGGGTAGACGACGAGCCCCTGCACGACCCCCGCGGCACGTTCGAGCATGAAAGCGAGCGTCGCGGTCGCGTCCGGGGCCAGCATTCGCTCCACCGACGAATGCGAGATGTCGCGTTCGTGCCAGAGCGCGACGTTCTCGAGCGCCGGGGTGATCGCGGCTCGCACGACGCGCGCCAGACCGCAGAGGTTCTCGCTGAGCACGGGGTTTCGCTTGTGCGGCATCGCGCTCGACCCCTTTTGACCGCTGCCGAAGCGCTCCTCGGCTTCCCCCACTTCGCTGCGCTGCCAGTGCCGCACGTTGGTGGCAAGCCGCTCCACGGCGGCGGCGAGCGCGCCGAGTGCCATGAACAATGCGGCGTGCCGGTCGCGCGCCACGACCTGTGTCGCCACGGTCTCCGGCTGCAGCCCGAGCGCTTCGAGGGCCCGAGCCTCGATTTCCGGCGACAGGTGCGCATAGGTTCCCACCGCGCCGGCGAGCTTGCCGACGGCGATTTCCTCCTTGGCCCGGAGCAGGCGCGCGCGGCCGCGTTTCACCTCGGCGAGGTGACCCGCCAGCACCACGCCGAAGCTGACCGGCTCGGCGTGGATGCCGTGCGAGCGTCCGATCATGGCCGTTCGCACGTGCTCCTGCGCGCGCGCCGCGAGCGCCCCGATCAACCGATCGCTGAGGACCGTCAGTCGTTCGCACGCCCGCACCAAAAGGACGGCGAAGCTCGTATCCAGAACGTCGCTGGACGTGAGACCTCGGTGCAGCCAGCGCGCCGGCTCACCCGCGAGACGCTCGACGTGCGTCAAGAACGCGATGACGTCGTGGCGCGTCGTCTTTTCGATTTCCTCGATTTCCGCCGGGTCGAGCTCGATGGCGCGCTTCCTCACCTCGTCGGCCGTGCCGCGGGGCACGAGCCCGGCGTGCTCCATGGCGTCGCACGCCGCGAGCTCGACCCGAAGCCAGGTCTCGTACTTTTCGCGATCGGACCAGAGCTCCAGGAATTCCTTCGGCGAGTAACGCGGAATCATCGCCGGCTACGCTAGCGCGGCGTCCGCGCGCAAGCCACGCTCTCAGCGCTCGAGGAGGACGGCCGTACCCGGGGCGCGCAAGACCTCGGCCGGCAAGCGCAGCCCGGCATCGAAGCGGCAGCTCATCGGCCGGTACTCGACTCGAGGGTCGGCGCCGGGCTCGTCCCGCACACGCCGGAAGAGCCAGCTGTTCTTGAGCTCCGAGAGCAAGAGCAGCGCGCTCAGCTCTTCTCCGGTCCCTCCGAGCTGCTCCGAGAGGCCTTCGGCGTCCAACGCCGCCATGCAGGGACCGTTCGGGGCGGGGTAGACGACCGCCCACCCGCTCAAGAGCAGGCGGATGGGCTCGGATGGATCGCTCACTTGAATCGGGTGGCGGGTGCCGGGCGCCAGCGGAACGACCAGGCGCGGCGCCGAGCGCATCACGGATTCGTCGCAAGCGGCGGGCGGATCGGCCAGGTCGAGCTGCGACGGCACGGGCAACGCCGGCTCGAACACGGCGTCGCCCGCGGCGAGCGGCAGGACCCAGCCCTTCGCGGTGCGCCCGGACGCCGACTGAACGAACACGTGAAAGGCAGGCTCTTTGTCGACGTACGTCATGGTGGCGAACTGCACCATGTCGAAGGCTTTGGGGTCCGACAGCCCGAGCGCGAACGCGTCGAAGCGCGGCTCGGCGCCGAGTCGCGCTCGCACGACGAAAAACCCGTCGCGCTCGATCAAGAGCGGCAGGTGGACGCCGGCGGCGCGCGACATCTCGTGCCGGAGATTGCCCGCCTGGACACGCGGGAATGCTACCTCCGATAGCTCGACCACACCGTGGCCATCCAGGAAGTAGGTCGGCTGCGACGGCGGAGACTTGTGGGGACGGAGATAGATGCCGCCGCCGCCGATGCTGAGCAATGCCGGCACTGCTCGCTGCGCGCCGGTCCCGCCTCGCTCGAAATCGCCGGGAACGTAGTCGCCCGCCTCCGGCATGCGCTGGCGCACCAGCTGGTCCAACAAGCGATTGTCCCACGCAACCTCCACGCGAGTCAGCCGCGTATCCGCCGCCGACGGCAGCGCGTAGCGGAGCGCCGCGGTGCCTTCGACCTGATCGGTCATGGTGTACGCGAACGTTTCGGCCTGGCTCGACGGCGGGAGCAGGACGACCCTTTCGACGCGGGGATGCGCGCCGCCGTAAGCGTGATAGGCGGATACTGCGGCGCGTGCCGGGTCTTCGACGCCGAGCGTCCACGCGACGCGGCCGAGCGCGGAGTTTTGCGCACCGGGCGGCTCGGTCGCGTTTTCCAGCGTTTGCCAAGGTTCGTTGCCGAGCGCGCAGTGAAGGGGCGTCTTGACCCGTCTTTCTACGAATCCATCATCCGCTTCGGCGGGAGGCAGGAGTTTCTGAGGGCCGGCGCTCTCGGTTTGC
>DASWGX010000063.1:0-10425 GCA_036393455.1 Polyangiaceae bacterium | reverse complement strand
CCCCGCGCCGCTCGATCCCCTCGTCGATGACGTCGTCGTGCAAGAGGGTCGCCGAATGGACCAGCTCTGCCACGACTGCCATGTGCCGGACACCGGGCGTGAACGGGCCGAAGCATGCCGCGCTGAGGAGCAGCGAAAGCGGCCGCACGCGCTTGCCACCGGTCTTCACCAGGTGGGCCGCCGCGTCGGAGCCCGGCGTCGGTCCGCGCTGCGTGGCCGCGAGTAGCTCGCGCTCGAGTGTCTCGAGCTCACCGTCGAGCAAGCTGGCGAAGGCCTCCAATCGCGCCCGCGCAACCTCCGCCTCCCCCGTCGATCGAGCATCTCCCGCCAGCATTTCGAGCGCGGAATCGAAGCGAAGGGCCATTCAATCTGGTACTTTCGAGTCTTTCAAATTCTTGTGAAAGCACTATCGGAGGTCGGTCGTCAGGTCAACGCACTCCGTCGGAGCCATCGACTGGGCCAGCTGGCCGACGGACGAGCTTCACCCCGGGGGAGCCAGTTTGACTGAGCCCCGGGTGGGGCACTACGAAAACATTCGCGATGGCTCCAGCAGAACGCGTGCTCAAGCGGGCTCGACGGCTTGGAATCGCGACGTTCGGGGTAGTCGTGGCCGCTTTTACGGCGATCTGTTCATTCCAGATCATCCGCGACGTCTGGTTCGCCGAAATTCCGCCAGCCGAGTCCGGGTGCCGAGCGGGCCTGCGAGACCTCGTCGCGGCCGTCGAGGCTGGCCGCCATGCCGCCTCGAGCGAGCGCGGGGAGCGCCAAGCTCTGGACGTCTTCCGCGATACCCTGCGCCCAGCCTGGCGAAAGCGCGAAAGCCTGCGAGCCGCCTGCCGCGACGACAAGCGGGCGCGAGCGGCGCTGTCCGCCATCGACCGCCTCCGCTATGCCGAGGAGCACGCGGTACGCTATGAAGCCAACGATCTTACCCTACGGCGTCAGCGAGTCCGAGCCCTGGAGCAGGAGCTCGGACTCGGCCGAGCTCGCCCGCAGGAACGGTCCGTCGAGCAAAAATGAACGACTCCGAGTCCCCGGAACGGCCAACCTTCGACGCGCTTCCCTTGAGCACCGAGTTGCGGCGCGCGATCGACGATCTCGGCTACGTACACCCGACCCCAGTTCAGCTCGCCGTGTTCGAGCCCGCAACGCGCCGTCGCGATCTGGTCGTGCAGGCGCGCACCGGCACCGGGAAAACCGCGGCGTTCGGAATGCCGATCATCGACGTGCTGGTGAAGCGCCAGCTCGAACGCGTGCAGGCTCTGGTGCTGTGCCCGACACGAGAGCTCGCGCTCCAGGTCTCGCGCGAGATCGAAGCCCTGGGGCGGCATCGCGGGCTCCGCGCCATCGCGGTGTACGGCGGCGCGCCCATGCCGCGGCAGGTCCAGGCGATCCGCGACGGCGCTCAGATCCTGATCGGCACGCCGGGGCGCGTTCTGGATCATCTGCGGCGCGGCACGCTCGACGCCTCGGCGCTCGGAGTCGTCGTGCTCGACGAGAGCGACGAGATGCTGTCGATGGGTTTCCTGCCGCAGATCGACGCCATTCTGTCGTACCTCAACGAGCAGCGGCAGACGCTGTTGTTCAGCGCGACCCTGCCGCCCGACATTCGCCGGCTGGCCGAGACGCGTCTCAAGAATCCCGAGTTCATCACGCTGAGCGGCGATCAAATCGGCGCCCTCGAAATCGCGCACTTCGTCTACATGAGCTTCGGCGACAAGGTGAGCGAGCTCTGCGAGATCATCGAAATCGAGGATCCGGAGAGCGCCGTCATCTTCTGCAATACGCGTGACGATACCAAGCGCGTTGCGGCGGTACTGAGCCAGCAAGGTTACTCAGCCGACTGGTTGAACGCCGACCTCGCGCAATCGGAGCGCGAGAAGGTCATGCACGCCACGCGCCAGGGCGCGCTGCGCTTCCTCGTTGCCACCGACGTTGCGGCGCGGGGCATCGACATCTCCCACCTTACGCACGTCATCAATTTCGACTTCCCCGAATCCACCGAAGGGTACGTGCATCGCACCGGTCGCACGGGCCGGGCCGGCCGCACCGGCACCGCGATTTCCCTCATCGAGCCGAGCGACCTCGGGAACCTGTACCTCTTGCGGTTGACCTACAAGATTCGTCCGATCGAGCGGACGCTGCCGACGGCTCGCGAACGCGCGACTCGAGCGCAAACGGATCTCGTCCAGCTGTTCGTGCAGGGCTTCGCCGGCCGCCCCGTGCACGACGAGGACCGCGAGCTAGCGCGACGCCTGCTCACGCACGAGGGTGCCGAAGCCATCGTCGCGAGCCTTTTGCGCGATCACCTGGGCGCGCGCGAGGACGCGGCGGAAGAAGCCGCCTCGGCGCGCCGCGCGGGCAGAGTGCGGGGCAGCCCGCAAGCAGAGCCTGGCGAAGCCGCGCCTCGGCGCAAGAACAAGAGCCGTGAAACGAGTCCGGCGCTCCAAAAGGAACCGGTATCTTCCCCGGGCTCGGAGGTGACGGCGCCCGAAGACGCGGCAACACCCGAAAGCGACGCGCGGCGCCCGGCGGCAACACCCGAAAGCGACGCGCGGCGCCCGGCGGCGATCGCCGAGATCTATGTCAACATCGGCCGCGTCGACGGGGCGAAGCCAAGCGACATCGAGGCGGCTCTCCATGACCGGGGCCTCGTCGACGACCAGATCGAATACGTGCGCGTGCGTCATCGGCACAGCTTCGTCGGGGTCGCGCCGCCCCTGTTCGAGCGTGCCCTCGCGGCGTTGAACGGAGCCAACATCGCCGGCCGGCAAGCTTCGGCGGAAGCCGCGCGCAGCCGTCCCTGAGTCGGCGCTCCGTCCGTCTCCGCCCGAGACGCTGCCGAGCGCCCTGCCCCGCCTCGAGACGCGTCGCCCCCCGCGACACCGCGAACTCCGCGACGATACAGTGCTTCGAGCGCGGCGGACCAGAGCGGTACGAACGTTGCTTGACGGTTGCTTGACGAGGAGCGCATGCCGTACTTGGCCTCGTCTTTCAGCGCTCGCGCTCTAGCTGCGACAAGCGCCGCGGCCATGCAAAGCTCGGGCCGTCGCACAATTCGATTGCTTGTGCCGCGTGAGGACTGGTACGTGAAGGTGATTCATGAAGAAGCGCGCTGTCGACGTTGATCAACTGGCACGCGACGTCGAGTGGGCGATCGACCATCGTTTGCCGGTGCGCGAGCAGATCGCCATGCTCAACAAGCTCTTGTCGCACGCGGAGCAGGGCTCGGTTCATCAGAGCTTCGCCAAGGGCAAACTGGCCGAGCTCTTGCTCGAAGCCGAGCCGTGGCGGGCCGCGCGCCTCGCGCACGAGCAGCTCGCGGTGCACCGCGACGATGACCGGTTGTGGGCCGTGCTGGGCCTGGCTCACACGCTGCTCGGCAACCTGCGTTCCGCTGCGCGCGCTTACCGCGAGGCGCTGGCGCTGTCTCCGTGCTGCGCCCTTTACGCCCACAATCTGGGGCACCTGCTGGATGCCGGGCTCGATCGGCCGGTTGAAGCACTCGGTCTCTTGAAGCGCGCTTTCGCGGACCTCGCACACGAGCCAGAAGTGGCGGGCTCTTATGCCCACGCCCTGCTCCGCTGTGGTCGGGCCGAGGAGGCCAAGCGCGTCTTGACCCTGGGCCTGGGCGGAGACGAACGAGCGGCGGAGGCCTTGCTCGCCGACTGGCTCGGCCGCAAGCGGGCCGCCCTCGGGCCGGTCGCCGAGAGCCGTAACGTCTAAGTTCGTTTAGTTTGGCGGCCGCGGCGGAAACCGGTGGCCAAACGGGTGCTCCGAAACTATCGATTCGGGCACCATGCGAACCCCTCCCACGGCCGCCTTCGCGGCTGCCGCCGTATCGGCGGCCTTGCTCCTCGCGTTGCCAGCCACGGGCCAACCGGCAACGCCTGAAACACCTGGTCCCGCCGTCCCGAGCGACGCTGCCGCGCCAAGCCCCGTCGAGCCACGGCTGCCCCAAATCAGCGACCCGATGCTGGCGCCGGTGCCCGAAGCCCGGCGAGTTCTCAAGTCGTGGCAAGAGGCGCTCGGGATGGTGCGCTCCCGCTCGACGGCACTGGTGAGCGCTCGGGCGCAAATCATGAGCGCTCAGGGCGCCGTGCGCCAGGCGCTCTCCCAGGCACTGCCGACGTTGACCGGCACCGGGAACGTCACCCACCACCTGATCAAGGGCCAGGGGTTCAATCTCATCGAAGGGACGGTCACCAGCATCCCCGATCCCGCCACGACCTGGAACGCGGGGCTCAACCTGCGCGTCCCGGTGTTCGCGCCGCTCGCCTGGTACGAGCACAAGACAGCGAAGTTCGCCGCCGAGACGAATCGCTTGAGCGCCAAGGAAGCCGAACGGCTGGCGCTCGCAGCGGTCGCCGACGCGATCGTCGGCGTGGTGACGGCCGAACGGCTCGCGGAAGTGAGCCGTGTCTCGCTGGATAGCGCTCTTTCCACTTTGGATCTGAACCGACGGCGCGCGCAGCTCGGAGCCGCGAGCGCCGTCGACGTGCTCCGGGCAGAGCAGGAAGCCGCCAGCTCTCGCGCGCAGATCGTGGCCACGGACGAAGGCGTGAGGGTGGCCCGCGAGGCGCTGGGCCTCGCGCTCGGAGACGATCAAGCCTGGGGGGTCACCCAGGGGATCAGAATCGACTCGCTCGCCCGCGACGCCGGCAGCAGCTGTCGCATCGAACAGAGCGTCGAAACGCGCCCCGACATTCTGGCCGCTCGGGCCGAGGTCGACGTCGCCGAACGCCGCGTCGAAGGCGTAGACTGGGCCTTCTGGCCTACGGTCGACGCGGTTTCCTCCCTGGCCTACTTCTCTTCGGAGACATTCACCAACGGCAAGCAGTACACCTGGACGATCGGCGGCGTCTTGACCTGGGAGCTCTACGACGGCGGGTTCCGCTACGGGACGCGCCAGGTAGCGCAGGGCGCGTTGCTCGATTCGCGGCAGCGCCTCACTCACGCCAAGCGTACGGCGCAACTGGAGGTCACGCGGGCGATGCGTTCGGTGCGCGTCGCAGAGGCGAATCTGGCCGTGAGCGAGCGCAGCCGGGAAATCGCCAAGCAAAGCGCGGATCTATCCAGGATCGCCTTTTTGAACGGCAGCGGAACCAGCTTCGACCTCGTCGACACCGCTCGGCGCTTGCGCGATGCGGAGCTCGATCTCGCGATCAAGGAGTTCGACATCGTCCGTGCTCGCCTGACCGCGCTGCTAGCGCTCGCGACCTGCGATATCTAGCGTTCCCGCGTCGATGCCCCAAAGAGAGCCGGTGAGCCTATCCCCGACGAATTCGAGCGAGCTTGTCCCGACCCGGTCCACCGACTACCGTAACCGTCGGATGGTGCGTTCCTATTCCTTGCCGCTCACCCTGGGCGTCGTCGCCACGGGCCTCGTTTTTTCGTACCTCGAGTACTTCATCTTTCTGGTGGCGCCGACCGCGCAGCTGGCGGCTGGCGAGCTGGCGCAAAAAATCTTCTATTTTCACGTACCGGCCGCCTACGCGATGTATCTCTGCGGAGTCGTCTGCTTCATCGCGAGCGCCGCCTACCTGGCCGGCGCTTCGGAAGGCAAGAACGCCTGGGCGCGCGCCGGCGCCGAGTGTGCGTCTCTGTTCGGCATCATCGTGTTGATGAGCGGCCCGCTGTGGGCGAAAAAGGCCTGGGGCGTGTACTGGACGTGGGATCCGCGGCTCACCACGTCGCTGCTCAGCGTGCTGATCTACGTGTCCATCGTCGTGCTGAGGGCCTTCGCCGGCGACGGCTACGCGGAGCGCAAGTTCGCCGCGGCTTTCGGCGTGCTCGGCACCGTGAACCTACCGATCATCCACTATTCGGTGCAAAAGTGGGGCGGCAACCATCCGACCGTCATCATGAAGGGGGGCGGCGGCCTGCAGCACCCGGACATGAAGCTTGCGCTCATGATGGGCTTCGTCGCCATGACGATGCTCGCCGCGCTCTTGTTGCTCGCGCGCAAGCGGCTCGCAATGTCGGCGGCGCGCCTCGCGGAGCTGGAGGAGCGCGCGCTCTTCTCGGGGCGCTTGGAGGACTAGAGAAATGACCACGCTGTCCACGTTCCAGGGAGCCGCGGAGACCACGGAAGACCGCTCGATGCCGTTCGAGGCCGTCGAGGGCGGCGAAGAAACGACCAGCGCGGCCGTGCTCCTGGTGGTCGCCTACATTCTGATCTGGGCGGGTTTCATGGCGTTCGTCTGGCTGACCATGATGCGGCAAAAACGCATCGACGCGCGCCTCGACGACCTCGAGCGAAGTCTCGGTCAAGAGAACGACCGCGACGCGCCCGCATGACCTTCGAGCACATCATCTACATTCCGGGCATCCTGATGGTCGGAATCACCTTGGGTTATGTTTTGGGTGCCCGTGCCGTGCGACAAGAGGTTGCCCGCCTCCGGCGGCGGTCCAAGGAGTAGCCATGCTGGGTTTCAGCCTCTCGGAAGAGCAATTGGCGCTCGCGGCCATGGCCGAGCGCTTCACCAAGGAACACATCGTCCCGATCGCGGCAGAATGCGATCGCGACGCTCGCTTTCCGGTCGACGTATTCGAGCTCGGTCACGGGCTCGGGCTCGTGAACCCTACCGTCGACCCGGCGTACGGCGGTCTCGGTCTGGGGGAGCTCGACAACGCGCTGATCGCCGAAAAGCTGGCTTACGGCTGCACGGGCATTCAGACCAGCATACTCGCCAACACGCTGGCGCTCACGCCGATCAAACTCGCCGGCAACGAAGACCAGAAAAAGAAGTACCTCGGCATGCTGACGTCGGGTCCGGTCTTCGCCAGCTACTGCACCACGGAGCCGAGCGGCGGCAGCGACGTCGCGGGAATGAAGACCACTTTCTCGCAACACGGGGACGACTTCGTGCTCAGCGGCGAGAAATGCTGGATCACGAACGCCTCGCTCGCGAGCTTCTACGTCGTCTTCGCGACGTCCGATCCAGCCCTGCGACATCGCGGTATCGCCGCTTTCATCGTCGATCGGGATACGGCCGGGCTGCGCGTCGGCAAGCACGAAGACAAGCTCGGACAGCGCGCCAGCGACACCGCCGCCGTCCATTTCGAAGACGTCAAGGTACCGAAGGCGAACCTGCTCGCGCCGGAAGGCGAAGGTTTCAAGCTCGCCATGGAAACCTTCAACCAAACGCGGCCCGACATCGGCGCCATGGCCACGGGCCTGATGCAGCGGTGCCTCGACGAAAGTCTCGCCTATGCGCGGGAAAGGAAGACGTTCGGCCAGGCCATCATCGAGCATCAGATGGTCCAGGCGATGATCGCCGACATGGCCATCGGCACCGAAGCCACGCGCCTTCTCTACCAGAAAGCCGCCTGGAACCTGGACAACGGCGTGCGCGATCCCATCGTCTCGAGCTACGCCAAGGCCTTCGGCGCCGACCGCGCCATGCAGACCGCGGTCGACGCCGTGCAAGTCTTCGGCGGAAACGGCTACGTCAAAGACTACCCGGTCGAGAAGCTGATGCGAGACGCCAAAGTGCTTCAGATCTACGAAGGCACGAGCCAGATCCAGCGCATCGTCATCGCTCGCAGTCTGGCCAAGCAAGGTCCGGCGTAGCGCATCTAGCAAACGGAGCGCCGCCGCCACCGCGCTTCCGCCCGGGAAAAATCACCGGGATGCGGCGCGTCAGAAACTAGCCGTGACGTCGGCCCCGAGTGCCCAGAACCGGCCGTCGGCTTCGACGGTGCCCGCAGACTCCACGCTCGATGAGCCCGTCGCGGAGGACGAGACGACCGAGCGGGCGGTCCACGACGAGTGCTCGGCGTACGCGTCGAAGGAAAGGCGAACCCCATCTTCGAGCATCGCCACCTCGTCGACGCCGAGACCGAACGCGAGGGCGTGCCGATCGGCGTCGACGAGCAGGAAGGAGTCCGTCACGGACGGTTCGTAGCGATATCCGGCGCGCAGCGCGAGCACGGCCGGCGGCTTCAACGGAACGCGCCACTCGCACCCGAGCCGCGGGTTCACCGTGTCGTGAAAGGCCGGAGCCGGGGGCGGCTCGTTCGCGCCGGCGGGCGGCAGTGCGAGCTCGATGCCGTCGGGCGGCTCGAGCTCGAGCACGCTCTCGGTGCGATCGAACGGGGTCGGAAAGTCGGACCAATCGGACCAAACGACCTCCGCGTGCAGCGAGAGCCGGCGCAGCAAGCGCCGGGAGACGCCCAAGCGGGCCTGGCGCGGCAGGAAGCGGTCGAGGCTCGTCACGAGCACACGGTAAAGGACCGGTATCGACAACGTCCCCGCCGCGAGCTCGCCGCGAAGCTCCGCGGCGAGCTCGACGTCGACGCTCGCGGAGCCTCGGTACGAAACGCCGAACGCCCAATCGTCGTCGGGGCGGTAGCGGACGCCCGCCTGCGGGTAGCGTCTGCTCGTGAGTTCCGCGTCGATCGCGTGCTCGAGGTCCGACTCGTAGAGCGATGCGCCGAGCCCGGGCAGATACGCCTTACCGCGCACGCGGAAGCCGCCGCGCGTGGAGGCGAGAAACCCAACCCCGGCGCCCAGGGAAAAGCCGGGCCACGGCTCTATCGCGACGTTGGAAGACAGGTACAGCAAGAGCGGCCGCGTCTGAAACAGAATCCAGGTCGGTTCATCGTCCGCGATGCTCTCGGAGTGACTCACTCTTCCCTTCGGCAGGCGCAGGGCAAGCCCGAAGGCGAAAGGAACACCGAACAAGGCACCTGGGGCGACGAGTCCGCCGGTAAACGCCGGCGCCGAAGGCAAACGCGACCGGCGCTCGCCGAAAGCGGCCCGCGGCAGCGCCGTCTGAAATCCGAAACTCAACTGGGTGCGCCGCGCCTCCGCGAGGCCCGCCGGATTGAAGTGATTGGCCGAAAAGTCCGTCGCGCTCGCGGTGCCGGCTCCGGCAAACGCCGAAGTGCGAGCGCCGATGCCGAACTGGTCCACCGGGCTGGCCGTCGCTGCTCCCACCCATAGCGCCATCACGCCGAAGCAGACGACGCGCTTCAAAACTCGAGACTCCAGGCAAAGGACCCGTGAATCAAGCGTCCCCGCGTTTCCACGGAAGGCGCGCCCGGGTTGTCCGCGGGCACACCGTCACGCTTCTGATGGCGGCGCTCGGCGAGCGCGTGGTACTGGAGCGCCACGTCCCAGCGCACCGGTTGTCCGGAGACGCGAAAAGCGAGGCCCGAGCCGAGCCCGAATACGTGCCGGTCGTTGTCCCAGTGGTTCGAGACCGCGCGCTGTTCGGGCAGCGGTGACGCTTCGAACCAGTAGCCTCCGCGCAGCGCGAGCCTCGGCCGTTCCAGAATCGTGACGCTCACGGCGAGGCGCGGCACCACGGTATCCGAGGCTTCGAGCGGCGGCGGCGGCGAGCTGCCGCACACCGGTTCCGACTCCGGGCACTCGACGGTCGCCGCCAGAAAGCCGTCGAGCGCCGACCAGCGTTTGTACGTCGCCGCCACGACGGCACCGAAACGCCCGAGCCGCAGCGCGGCTTCCGCGTGGACACGCGCCGGATCGTACTGAACCGTCCCTTTTATCGCGAGCTCGGGAAGCGCGATGCCGCCGAGCTCCAGAGGCTCTAGCGTCAGGTCGACTTCGCTCTCGAGGGCGCCCCGAGCGCTGAGAGACAGCGCCAGCTCGTCCGCGTCGAATACCGGCAGCGAGACGGCCGCGCCGAAGGAGGGCGTCACCGCGGCCAACAGATCGTCTTCGACCGTCGTCTGGACTGCGCCGTCGGCATCGGCCGAAACGGCGATCGAACCGACGAACGACGCCAGGGCCGAGACGCCGAGCCCCGCCGACCAGCGTTCGCCCAGGCTCACACCGATGCCCGCGTCCAAGCTTAGCGTCTGGAGTCGATCGAGCAACAGCGGCGCTTGGGGTTCTTCGACGAACCGCGCGCGCGCGCGGGTGATGAGTCCTTCGGGAACGAACGCCGACAAGCCGAGCGCAAAGCGCGGCGGGTTTCCACCGATCGCGATGGGTACCCCCACGCCGAACAAGAGTCCGCTGGTCGACTCATTCATCGCCCCCGGCTCACCCCGCGCCGGAACGAAGCGGTAACGCGCCAGCGTGCTCTGCCAGCCGAAGGTCAGGCTCTTCTCGCGCAGGCGCGACAGCCATGCCGGATTGACGGCGCTCGCCGCAAGCGCCTCCGGCTCGAGCGACGTGGTGTTCGACAGCGCCTGACTGACGGGCCCGGCACCGAGCTGCTCGTGCGGCGAAGCCACGGCTGCCCGCCCCGCGAAATGGGATGCAAGCAGCGACGCGAGACTTGCAGCGAGCACTCCGGGACGGCCGAGCATTTGCGCCACGATAGACCATTGACGGTGAGAGTGGACTATTCGTACGAAAGCTGCGTCGGCAACGCCAATGTCACCGAAGCGCCGCCGTGCGGCCCGCGAAACGCCCGCTAAATAGGTATTCTTGGGAACTCGTGTCCGAAA
>DASWGX010000062.1:0-5985 GCA_036393455.1 Polyangiaceae bacterium | reverse complement strand
CACGGCGCGCGAGCTCAACTGCACGCTCTTGCTCGACGAGTTCTATTCCCACTACGTCTGGAAGCCGGGCGAAGAACTGTTCAGCGCCGCCGAGCACGTCGATGACGTCGATCGCGATCCGGTGGTGATCTTCGACGGGCTGACCAAGAATTGGCGCTACCCGGGCTGGCGCGTCAGCTGGACGCTCGGGCCGCGCCGCGTCATCGAAGCGGCGTCGAGCGCCGGTTCGTTCCTCGACGGCGGCGGCTCTCGCCCGATGCAGCAGGCGGCGCTCGACCTCTTGAGCGTGGACCACGTGCGCCGGGAAACTCAAGCCATACGTGCCGCGTTCATGCGCAAGCGCAACAAGATGATCGACGGGCTGCGGCACATCGGCGTGCGCTTCGAGCGGGAACCAGAAGGTACGTTCTACGCGTGGGGCGACGTCAGTGCTCTGCCGCAAGGTCTAAACACCGGGGACGGGCTGTTCCGCGCGGCGCTCGGGAAAAAAGTCATCGTCGTACCCGGACACTTCTTCGACGTCGATCCGGGGCAGCGCCGCGTCGGTCGCCGTTCGCGCTTCTGGCATCACGTGCGGTTTTCCTACGGTCCGCCCGAGGCCACCGTCGAGCGCGCCCTCGGCCGTCTGGAGGAGCTCGTCGAGTCCGGCGCTTCTCGCTAGGCGCGCTGAAACTCGTAGACGCTTCCCAGACCGAGCAGCGTCGAAAGCTCGTCGAGGGCCGTCTCGAGCTCGCGCAAGAACTCCGGGTCGGCGAGGTCGTGAAGCGTGAAGCGGTCCCGATAGCGCCGTTTCACCCAAGCTTCGAGGTCCGACAAGAGAGCCTCGCCGGCGAACACGCGAGCGGTGACGGCGTTTCGCTCGTCTTCACACAGGGGTACTCGAAGCCGCAGGCACGCAGGCCCCCCGCCATTTTTCATCGAAGCGTTGACGTCGACGAAGCAAAGGCGACCTACCTCCGGCACTTGTGCCTGCACGCGTTCGAGGTAGCGAAGCGCCGCGGGGTTTTGCCGCGCCTCCTCCGGCGCCACCAGCGCCATGGTGCGGTCGGGCAGCGTGACGAGCTGACTATTGAACGGATAGGACGCCACGGCGTCGGCGACGGGAAGCTCGTCGCTCCTCGCCAGGCAGGCTCTGAAGTTCGCGCCGAGACGGCTTCCGAGCTCGCCGAGCAGCCGTTCGGCGTCGACGAAAGCCAGCTCGTGGAGCAAAAGGACGTTCTCGTTGCCGAGGGCCAGGACATCGGTGTGAAACGCCCCCGCGTCGATGCCGTCGGGGGCTTGCCGCCACGAGAGCGCGGCGTCGCCCACCTGGTTCAAGCGCGCCACGGCTTCGCTTGCCTCGCGCGTTTGCCGCGCCGGGTAGCGCCGAGGTGCAGTGCGCGCAGCGCCGCTCGCGCTCCTGCCCCAGGCGAAAAGGTGAACACGCCCCGCGTCGCTCGCGAGGCGGCAGTGGTTCGCGGCGCCTTCGTCGGAAAAAGCGCCGGGGCCCGGCAGCGGCTCATGCACGGCGAAGCGCTCTTCATCGGCGAAGATACGCCCGAGCACGCGGTACGTCGTCGCCGCCTCCAGACTCCGATGCACCATGCTCGAAAGGTTCGCCACCGTGAGGTGAAGCCTGCCGTCGCTCGTGTCGGTGGAGGGAGCCACGGTCGCCGCGTTGGCCGTCCACATCGCCGAAGCGCTGCTCGCCCAGCGCACCAGCGTTTCGTCGCAGGCGAGCGCGCGGGCCACGACCTCTGCGTCGCTTCCCGAGAACCCCCAGCGCCGCAAGCTGGCGACGTCGGGACGCGGCTGCGGCGGCAGCACGGCCTGATGGACGCCGAGCTCCGTCAAGAAGCGCATCTTGCCCAGGCCTTGAAGCGCCGCGGCGCGCGGGTTTGCGCTCGCGCCGGCGTGCCGTTCGCTCGCCAGATTGCCGGGGCTGAGGCCGGAATAGCCGTGGGTAGGACCGGCCAAGCCGTCGAAGTTGTACTCGGTGAGCGTCAAGAGGCGGCGTCGATTATAAGGGTGGTCATGGCCGCGCCGGAGCCACAAATCGCGACTCTGCTCGTTTCTTGTCCCGACCGGCGCGGCATCGTGGCGGCCTTGGCCCAACTGCTCGCAGGGCACGGCGCCAACATTCTGGACGCCGACCAACACACCGACGAAGCCGCCGGGCAGTTCTTCCAGCGAATTCGTTTCGACCTTTCCGAGCTGTCGACCGACAAAGGGACGCTCGAGCGCGCTCTCGCCGAGGTGAGCGACCGGTTCGCCATGAAGCTTTCGGTGCGTTACGCCGCCGAGGTCAAGCGCGTCGCCCTCTTCGTGTCGCGCGCGGATCACTGCCTGTACGATCTATTGCTACGGCGCCGGGCCGGGGAGCTCCGTTGCGAAATCGTGGCCATCGTCTCGAACCATCCCGATCTCGAGCCCGCCGCCGCCCAGTTCGGCGTCCCGTTTCATTGCTTCCCGAAGACCCCGGAAAACAAGGCCGAGCAAGAGCAGAACGAGCTTTTGCTCTTGGACGGTCTGGGCGTCGCTCTGGTGGTTCTCGCGCGATACATGCAAATCCTGAGCTCCGCTTTCGTCGCTCGCTGCGCGGCCAGCATCATCAACATCCATCATTCTTTTCTGCCCGCCTTCAGCGGCGGCAAGCCGTACCACCAGGCGCACCACCGCGGCGTCAAGCTCATCGGCGCCACGGCGCACTACGCGACGCCCGAGCTCGATCAGGGGCCGATCATCGAGCAGGACGTGGTGCGCTGCTCGCACAAGGACGGCATCGAGGACTTGGTGCGCAAGGGGCGAGATCTCGAAAAAGTCGTGCTGGCGCGCGCCGTTCGCTGGCACCTCGAAGACCGCGTCCTGACCTACGGCAACAAGACGGTAGTATTCGACTGAGCGGTGACCGAGCGGTCAGAGCGTTTGCGTGCCGCTCGCGCGCTGCAGCGCGCGATCGAGTGCGTGCGGGCTGTAACCGACCAAGAGCTGCCCGCCGATGTCGATGATGGGAATCTGAGCCCCGGACATGTTGGCGCGCGTGAGTTTCTGCTGCATCTCCGCGCGCGCCACGTCGCTTTCGTCGATGTCTTTTTCCACGACGGTGACGCCGCGCTGGCGCAGATACGCGGCGGCCTCGTGGCACGGCTTGCACCACTCCGCGCCGTAGATGATGGCGACCATGTTGGTCGCGGGCGGCTTCATGCCGGGGCTCGGGGCGACTCGCGGCGGCGCTTGCCCCGGCGCCGGCGCCGCGGAGCCGGACGCGACGGGTTTCGGTGCGAGAGCCTCGAGCCGTGCCTTGCGCCGGCTCGCGCCCACCTCTTCCCATTCACTGCGCGACATCGTTTCGACCGAATACGTGCCGTCCGCACGCTTCCGCGTCAGATCGGCGACGTACACGCTTTCTCCCGTGCCGGCTTTTTTGTCCGTGACGACGACGCGCACGGCTTTCTTTCCTGCATCGGGTACGTCCGACACCTTTTGTACGACGTGAAAGTCGCCGCCGTCGTCGACCCAGGTGAGCAAGAGGTTCTTCGTGTCGTCCCCGAGTTCGAGCGCCTCGAGCTTCGGCGCCGGCGCGGTCGTTTCCGCGGCCTCGCCGCCCTCGCCACGTGATTGCTCTTTGCACGCACCGAACAGCGAGAGGAGCGCCATCGCGAGCATCGCGAGCATCGCGAAGCGCGTCCACCGCACGACGAACCGCCGCGCCGTCAGCCGGCGTCCCTGCTTTTCTGCCTGTCCTCGAGCTCCAGCCATTCCGTCGTGATTCTATCCACTTTTGCCGCCAAGGCCCGTTCCTCGCGCGCCCAGGCATCGAGCTTTTCCCAATCGCTGCCGCTGCCTTCCAATAAACGGGCCCTGAGCCGGGCGAGCTCCGCCTCGCTTCGGGCGATCTCCTGCTCCAGATGCTCGGCGCGGCGCTGTTCACGCTCGCGCTCGCGGGCCTTGGCGCGGCGCGCCCGGTACTCTTCCCCGCGGCCGGCGCCGTCCTCCGCGGACGAGCGCGCGGCGTCCTTTTCCTCGCTCGCTTCGCGATGATTTCGCTGCCGCTCGAGCGCCGCCACGTAGTCGGAGAAGCCGCCGTCGTAGACGTCTACGCAGCCGTCCTGGAAACAGAGCGTGCGGGTCGTCACGTTTTCGAGGAAGCGCCGGTCGTGCGACACCAGGACGACGGTGCCGTCGAAATGACGCAGCGCCTCCTCCAGGATCTCGGTGGCGGGGATGTCGAGGTGGTTCGTGGGCTCGTCGAGGAACAAGAGATTGCGCGGTTCCAGCAAGAGCTTCGCAAGACACAGCCGCGTGCGCTCGCCGCCGGAGAAGCTCTCGACCTGCCGGAGCGGGTCGTCGCCGTAGAAGCGGAAGCGGGCTAGGTACTGTCGCGCCACGTCGACGTTGAAGTCGCCGCGGATGCTGCGGACTTCTTCCACGCCGGTGCGCTTGGGCTCGAGCGAGCCGAGCTCTTGATCGAAATACCCCTCGGCAAGCTGAGTGCCGCGCTTCAGCTCGCCGCGGTCGTCTCCGCTTCCGTTCCCGGAGAGCAACCGCAACAACGTCGTCTTGCCGCAACCGTTCGGTCCGATGATGCCGATGCGGTCCTTGCGGCGCACCAAGAGCTCCAAGTTCTCGAACAGCTGACGCTCACCGCGGCGCGCGGCGAGCCCGCGAGCTTCGAGCACGATGTCTCCGCTGCGCGGCGCGTCGGCGAAACGCAGGCTGAGCTTGCCGGCCTCGCTCCAGACGTCCTCGGGACGGCCCTTGCGCTCCAATTTTTCCAGCATCCTGCGGCGTGATTGCGCTTGCTTGGTTTTTTGGCCCGCGATGTTCCTGCGGATGAAATCTTCCGTCTTTTGCACGAAGGCAGTCTGCTCTTCGGCGAGCTTGCGCTCGCGCTCGAGGTCTTCGGCGCGCGCCGCGTGGTAGTCCGTGTAGGACAGGGGGTAGGCGCGGAAGGTCTCGCGCCCGAGCTCCAACGTGATCGGGCACAGCGCGTCCAGGAAGGCGCGATCGTGAGAAACGACGAGGATGGCGCCGGAGAAGCTCGACAGATGCTCGACGAGCCAACCAATCGTCTCGAGGTCCAGGTGATTGGTTGGCTCGTCGAGCAGGAGAACGTCCGCTCGGCGCGCCAAAACCGCGCCGAGCTCGAGCCGGCCGCGCTCGCCGCCGGAGAGCGCTCGCTGCGGTCGATCCAAATCGCGCTCCGAAAATCCGAGCCGCGAAGCGATGGCTTCGACGCGGTGCTCGAGCGCGTGGCCGCCGGCGTGCTCGTAGCGGTCCGTGACGTCGGCCAGACGCTCGAGGGTCGTCGCGTCTCCGGCAGCCGCGAGCTCCGAGGCGCGCGACAGCTCCGCGCGCAGCTCGACGAGATCGGAAAAGCCGCCGAGCAGGGCGTCGCGCAGCGTGCCTTCGCGATGGAGCTCGTGGCTTTGACGGCAATGAGCGACCGTCTTGTCCCGGGCGATCACGATGCTGCCGCGATCCGGAGCCGCTTCACGCGCGAGCAGTCTGAGCAGCGTGCTCTTGCCGGCGCCGTTCGGCGCCACCAGGCCCGCGCGATCGCCGCTTTCGAGCCGGAACGTCACATTCTCGAACAGGGGCCGATCGGAATAGCCGAAGGCAACGTCACTCACTTCGACGAGCGCCACGCCGGCCGACGCATAGCACCGGCGGCAAAGAAGGGCACCCGCTTCCGCCGCCCTCCACTCTCGATCGGTGGGAGGGGCCGCGCGCAAGCGCGGCCCAGGAAGACGGAGTGGGGTTTGGGGACGAAAGGTCGTCGGCCGAAGGCTTATGGCAGTGGGAAGCGGGCCCGCGCTGGCGCGCGGATGGCCTGAGGCTGCGGGCAGCGGGCCCATGGGGTGATGGTGCTCATCGGCCCGTGATGGTCAGCGCGTCACCTTTCAGCGAAGCCGTGAGACGGGATCGGCTCAGCGCAAGAGCGGATAGAACACCCGGCGGATGTGCTGCACCTGATGCATGACCGCTTGCACATCCCGCTCCGAG
>DASWGX010000061.1:0-2928 GCA_036393455.1 Polyangiaceae bacterium | reverse complement strand
CTCCGAAACCCGCTGGCGGCGCTGCACAGCAATCTCGGCTACCTCGCGTCGGTGCTCGAGAATCGCACCGAGGCCGAGGAGGAGGAGGCGCTGCGGGACGCCCAGATCTCCTGTGACGGTCTGGGACGGCTCATCGACAGCGTCGAGGTTCTGGCGTACGCGCTGAATCCGCCAAGAAGCCTGGACCGAGGCAGCGTCGACGCCGTCCGTGCAATAGAGGAGGCGATCGCCCTGTGCAAGCCTCAGGCCGAAAGCTACGACGTCGCCGTCGTGCTGACGCCGGGCGACCACAAGGGCGACGTGCGCACGTCTCGCAGCATGCTCACGAGGTCGATCGCCTACTTGGTGAGCAACGCAGTCCAACATTCCCCCGCGCAAGGCGAAGTCACGGTGTCGGTCGAACGCTCGGACGACGCCCGCGTCGTCATCTCCGTCTCCGATCGCGGCACGTCGTTCGACGCGGGGTCCACACACGAGGCGTTCACGCCTCGCGGACAGATCGATTCGAAGTCGACCCCGCGCGGCCGCTACGGCAGAGGGCTCGGCCTGATGTGTGCCCAGGTCTGTGCGGACGCCGCCGGTGCGACGCTGAGCGTCGCCGAGGCGGACTCGGGAAATCGCTTCCTGCTTTCGTTGCCGATCGCGTGAGTGGAACCGTTCAAGGTTGCAGCACGACGGCGCTGTCCGGCGAGCGGTGCAGGATTTTCCCGGTCTCTCCGGGGCAGCCCCAACAGGTGCTGAAGTGGAGACGCGGCCGAATGTAGCCGTTGTATGCGAGGGCGACCGGCCCTGGCTCGTCTTGCATGACGAAGCTCGACGCCAAGCGGTAGTCGTCCTTGCCCAGCACGTAGTACACGACGACGAAGGACGTCGCCTCTCCGGATCGCGCCGCAACGACCAGGTAGCGTGCTCCGGCCGTCGGGTTCCAAACCAGCGGCGCGACCGTCAGCAAGAAGCCCTGGTCGTTTCCCGGTCCTCGCGCCCTGACCGTGTTGGCGGCATCCGGCTCGCGGAAGAATTTGAGATCCTTCGCGAGCGCGCGCGTCTTCGGATCGGTGGCTAGCAACTCTCCGAGTCGCTTGGCGCTCAGGCGCGTCTTTTCGAACGTAGCGCCGAGCCGCGGCTCCTTTACCACCGCGGCGTTGGGCGCCCCCTTGCAACAGCGAAACCCGAGGTCGTCGCTCTTGGTTTCCGCAGCGATTCCGCGTCGCGTCGCGCACCGGTGTAGCGATGCGCCTTCGCTTGCAGACGCGCCGCGCACGACGGCGCGCCGTGGACCGCCGTCGGCGGGCACGACGTCGCTGTCTACCCACTCACGAATCGCGCTCGCCATTGCCAGCACGTTGAAACCCGTGGCGCAGCGAGATGGCTCTCGGGCGCAGCCGGCGTCCCAAGCGTCGCCCGTGGAAAAGTCGGAGCTCTCGGGGCCCTTGCAGGCGCGCTCCCATTCGAGCTCGGTGCACAGCCGGCCTCCGCGCTCCGCGCAGAGCTGCCGCGCTTGATCGCGTGATACGCCGACGAGCGGCGGCTTTGCGGGGTCGTTCGGGTAGTAGAGTCGATCGACCTGGAAAGGTCCGAGCTCGACCTGATACCGCCGGGGCTCGAGCTCCGGTACACGACCCTCGGTGCCCGGTACGCTGCCGGCCATGAACGCGCCGCCCGCAATCTCCACGCTCTCGTCGCGCAGCGGCGCTTCGGGCGCCGAACTCGGCGTGGAACGAGCGGCGGGCGAAGCAGCGAGGGAAGCCGCGGGCGATGGCGGCGCCAGAGTGTCATCGTCGCGCTTGGTGCAGGCCGAGAGCACGGCGAGGAACGATAGTAAGACCAGTGCGGAGAGCGCGGCCCGGCGTAAGATTGCCATGCAGTGCGACAGCGACCGATACCACGACGCCCGAGGCGGTAACGCGACACCGGGCGAAAGTGCCATGCGGCCCGAGATCGCCGTGCCGCGCGAAAACAAGAAACGATGACGTGTCAAGCTCACAACCGGACGCGTGTGCGGGCTCACCATGGAACGATCGAGCGGCCCTTTGCAATGGTTCTCCATACGGAGCTCATCCATACGAGGCGCGGCGAAAGCATGCCCAGGGAGCGCGGGATCTGGAGGAGAAATGGCGTTGATCCGGCTCACCGGGCGCGTTGGCCAGGCCCTCGATGATGGCCGCGCGGGCTCGAGCCCCGAGGATGGCTTGGACACGGTCTACCTGGCAAAAAAGACGGGTGCGGTGCCGGACCGGACTGCTACGCTTTGGGACGATGGCGCACCCCCTAGCGTGCCACTTGGCGCCGCTCATCGATCGAGACGTCGATGAGCTCCGCCAGATCGTCGCGCACTGGGTGATCAGCGAGTCGTGCGAGCAAGAACGCGCGCGCTACCGGCGCTTCGGCGCCGAGCTCCGTGCCGTCAAGCGTCGCATCGAGGCGCGCCCCACGCCGCCGACCGAGGAAGAGATCGAGATCGCGTTGACGGCGCTCCTGGCGCTGTCCGGGCCACGGCGTGTCAGCTGAGTCCGGCGCCGCGCGCCGGAGTCGAGTGCCATGGTTCGAGTCGACGGCCGCGTCCTCTATCTGACTCGCGATATCGAATCGATCCGTCGCCAGCTCGCCGGCGAGTGGCTCGCGCCCGACCCGGAACGGCCTTTGCTCGACAACGTCTCCACCGACGAGATGATCCCCGCCTGGGCTTGTTACTACTACGACGCGTCGCTCGCGCGCTTCTGTTTGGTGGGCTTGCGAGGAGGCGTCGTGGCCGAGGGCGCCGTCGAGGCCGCCGGGGTGGGCGTGCTCGTGGCCGGCGAGAGCATGGGCTCGGGCAGCTCACGCGAAACGGCCCCCTATGCTCAGCGCGCCGCCGGCGTGCGCGTGGTCGTCGCCCGGAGCTTCGAGACGATCTACCGGCAGAACTGCCAAAATATAGGTCTTTACACC
>DASWGX010000060.1:0-3752 GCA_036393455.1 Polyangiaceae bacterium | reverse complement strand
TGCACGCCGCGGGACGGTCGCGCCGGCGCCGAGCTCGGCGAGCGCCCCGAGCGCCGTACCCCGAGCCACGGCTCCCGTGGCTTCGAGTTTCGGTTTCGTCGTCCGCAATCCCTACGATTGAGTGATGCCGCGGCCTGCCGTGCTCTTCGAACCGCGAGGCCGAGCGCCGTTCGCGCTCGTCTGTCTATCGCTCGGGCTCGTCTGCGCGTCCGCTCGCGCGGAGGTGAACGAAACGGCGCCGGCAAACGGCACCTCGCCGGCGGCGGCGCCGTCGGAAGCGGCGCGGGAGCGCGCTCGAGCGGCCTTCCTTCGCGGCGTGGAGCTCGTGGAGCAACGGCGCTTTCGGGAAGCGAAGCAAAGCTTCCTCGACGCTCACGCAGCGGCGCCGCACCCCCTCGCGCTGTACAACGCCGCGCTCGCTTGCGTCGAGCTCGGGGAGCGACGAGAAGCGCTGGAGCTCCTGGAGCGCGCCATTTCCAAAGCGGACACGCTGGGCGAAGACGAACGCCGGACGATTCAGTCGAAACTGGACGCCCTGCGCGAATCGATACCGGAGCATCCACCCGCCGAAGCGGCACGCGAGCCTGCACGAGCGCATGAGCCGCGATCCGCCGCCGCGGTGCGTCCGAGCGCGGCCGCTTCGCCGCGCTCGGAACGCAGCATCGAAACGGCACGGCCGCCGGTTCCGATCGAACGCGCGACGGCTGAGCCCGAGAGGGACGGCTCGGCAGGGCGGGCCACGAGCTACTTGGTCGGCGGCGCCGGCCTCACACTGCTCGTGGCAAGCGGAGTCTTGTACGGCTGGAATGATGGCCGTCACGGCGACTGGCAAAAGACCAACCGGGTTCTAGAACAGCTGCAGGACGAGCTCGTGGACCGCGGAGAAGAGCCGCGCGAGAACCCGACCCTGCAGAACGAAGCGGCCGCGAACGATCGGCTCCTCGCGTCGATTCGGACGTTCGACGTCGTCAACGTGTTGCTGTTCGCGGTCGGCGTCGTCGGAGTCGGCGCCGGCACATGGATGTACCTGGACGCGGGTAACGCCGAGCCCCGCGTAGAAATCGCGCTCGGCCGCTACTCTGAGGTGCGCTACCGTTTTTAGCTCACTCGGAGAAGAGCGGAACGTCCGCGCGACCGAGCTGGACGTATTCTTCGCCCGGCGGCGCGTCGTCGCCGATGGCCCCGACCTGGGCGGGATCGCCGTAGCCGAGCTCGCCGAAACCGTTCTCGCCAAAGCAGCGAACGGCGCCGCTCACGCGAACGCAGGTCGTGCTGCCCCCGGCGTAGACGGCATCGACCGGATCGGTGCCGTCCCCTGCGTCGAAGTCGCCGACGTCCACCACGCCTCGATCGGCGCGGAGCGCGTACGCTTCCTCGGGCGTCTGGATGCCACCGATACCCGCGCTGCCCGTCTCGGCTGCCATCCCATAGCCGAGCGCCGGGCCAGCCTCGCCCCAACAGCGTATTGTTCCGTCGCGGTCGAGCGCGCAGGCATGCCGGGTACCGAGCGCCAGGCCGACGACCGCGACGTCCTCGCCGAGCGCCACCGAGCCCGGTGGAGAACCGAGGTACTCGCCCTCGAGCAGCTCCGGATAGCCGAGCCGGCTCTGTGAGTTTCGCCCCCAGCACAGAACACGACCGGAATTGTCGAGCACGCAAGCCGAGGTGTGATTCACGACGAGCTCGACGATGCCGCGGCTGCCGAGCCCGGCCACGGGAATGTCCGGCACGCGTCCCTGCTCGCTGAAGCACGGCATCTCGTCGCCGACGTCGCACTCCGTTTCCCCGATGCCCAGCGTGCGGGCCCAGTTGTCGCCCCAGCAGTGCACGGCGCCGGTCGACAAGAGCGCGCAGGCCAGATCGCCTCCCGTGGCCACGGCCACCGCCAGCGCGGGCAACGCGACCGGACGGCTCGCGTCGACCGGTTCGTCGTCGCCGTAGTCGCCGGACGAAGTATCTCCGAGCGCTCCGCCCTGGTCCCTGCCCCAGCAGTGAACGCGGCCCGGCGTATCCGCCTCAGCGCTCACCAGGGCACAGGTGCTGTTAACGCCCGCCGAAATCTGCACGATGCTCTCGAGCGGCAGGTCGGAAAGCTCCGCCAGCGTTTCACCCCGATTGTCACCGTAGTCCTCCGTGTTGCCGCGGCCGAGCTGTCCGTACTGGTTTCTGCCCCAGCAGCGGGCGCGATGGTCGTCGAACACGACACAAACGTGCTCCCAACCTGCGGACAGCTGAATCACGCGGCGCTCGGCGCCGAAATCGAGAACTCCGACCTCGCTCGGGTCAGCTACGAGCTCGCGCGCGGCATCGCCGAGCACACCGAAATCGTTCTGACCCCAGCACTTGACCGCACCAGCGGCAAAGCGGGCACACGCGAAGCGAACGCCCAGCGACATCTCTGCCACCGCTCGCGGATCGGCATTGCAGTCGTTCGCGCAGCCGGCCGCCGCCCCTTGACCGAGGCTCTGGAACTCGAAAGGCGAGCCGGAGTGGCACGCCAAAACGAATACCCCGGTCGAGAGCAGCCCGCTGCGCATCCTTTGCACGGTATACCATCACGAACGACGTGCAGGGAACGGCGCGCGATGCGCGACGGGACGCAAGCGCGATCCGCGTCTCGACACGTTCACGGAGCGTGAGCCGCCAGGGCGGACGCCGGTCGCGGACTCGCCGCCGCCGCCCTGGCCTCGCGACGCGGGAGCTGGAGCTCTATCAAGCGCCGGTAGAAGCGGAAGTCGTGGACGCCGCTCAACGGCGTGCCGTTCAGCGCGGCCACCGGGCTGCCGTCGAGACCATGATGCTTCGCCTCGTCGACGTCGGCCTGCACGGCCGCGCGGTGCGTCCGCGCGTCCACACAGCCCCGGAACTTCGCAGCGTCCAGCCCGACCCCGCTTGCGTGCTCGACGAGCTGAGCCACCGAGAGCTCACCTCGTTGACGGAACAGCGCCACGCGAAAATCCCAGTAGCGGCCTTGCTCGTGTGCGCAGAGCGCTGCTTCGGCGGCTCGCCGTCCCACCTGATCGTCAGGCTCCGGCTTGTGGCGAAACAGAACCCGAACATCCTCGGGATACGCCGCGACGACCTGCGCGAGGACGTCGTGGCTCGCTGGACAGAAGCGCCCGTTGAAGTCCGTGAACTCGACGATAGTGATCGGCGCGCCAGCGGGACCTACGCTGGGCCCACCATCGCGAAAGGCGACTTTCGGACGGCCGATGACGTCGAAGTGCATGCGAACGCCGTATCCGAGCAAGAGCTCGTCGAAGTATTCCTCCTGAAGCTCCCGCCGCCGTCCCATCGTCAACATTTCGACGATGCCGTCGCGCGCGGTCTTCAGAGTCGCATCCGGTTCCAGCATGCCTTGCGCCTTGCTCTGGGCGAACACCGCTTGAATCTTGACCTCCGAAGGTCGCTCCAGCCGCGATTCGACGCCCTGGTCGCGCAACTGTTCGACGCTGATGCCGCGCTTCTTCGCTTCGACTCGTTCGAGCCGCTGCATCAAGAGGCCGTGAAGCGCTTCGCCGCGCAGGCGATAAAGCTCATTTCGAGCCGATGCGTCGATTTCCGCGAGCGTGATGCGCACGTCGCCGTACTCGGCGACGACCGGCGACGCCGCCGTTGGGCCGGCCTCCACGTTCGCCCCCCTTTCGCACGCCGCCGAGCTCAATGCCGAAAGCGAGGCGATCAACCAAAACAGCTTTCCCGTTCTCATGAGACGACTCCTTCCATACTCTTGGGCTGGGAGGAGCGCGCCA
>DASWGX010000059.1:0-7840 GCA_036393455.1 Polyangiaceae bacterium | reverse complement strand
GCTGCCGTGCACGATCATCTTGCGGGCCGAAGCGCCAGTCGGGATGATGGTCCGAAATGTCGCTGACCGTCTCCGAGGCCCGACGCACCGCTTCTCGCGTCGCCAAGTGGTTGGTCGACAAGGGGCGCCCGGACGACGCCGTCGCCGTCCTCAGCGCATGGGCCGCGGCGGGCCCGAATGATTCGGAAGGGCAGCAGCTTCTGGCCGAGGCGCTGCGCCTGGATCCGAGCGCGCGCCTCGCGCAACTTGCTTTCGAGAGAATGGAGGGAGTCCCCGGGGACCAGTCCGATCTCGACCGAGCCATCGGCGTCTACGGTACCGACGAGCTCGAGCGCCTCGAGACGGAAATGCGGCGTCCGGTGTTTCGGCGCGCGCAAATGGGCTTCAACAACAACATCAAGTTCCGCTCTCACGTCTTCCACGTGCAGACAGAGGACAGCGGGCTCGATCAGCCGCACGTCATCACGCATCTGTTCGCCGACGGCGGTCGCGTCATCAAGAGCCACAAGCGCAACTACGACGCCGAGGTCAACCGCCCCGACGTCGCCGAATACGTGCGCTCGCTGATGAAGTCGCAGCACTTGGAAATGTGTCTCGCGCTGCGCGAAGGCCGCTTCGACGCGATCATCGAAGGGAATGAGATCGGTGGCATGCAGCTTTTCACCGAGCCGCCCAACGTCGACATCCGCAAGGTTGCGACGAGCAAACGCCGCGCCGCGCAGGCGAGCGAGGCCGCGCAACCGCCGTCACCGGGTGCTGCACCGGAACCCGCGGCTCCCGAGCGTCCCGCGGCGCCGGTGGCTCGCTATCGCCTCCAAGTGTTGCGCAGCTTGGCGGGCGGTCCCGAGGTGTACGAGCCTCCGGGAGAGGAAGCCATCATCGGCTCCACCGGAACCATCAGCCTGCAAGGCGAGCGCTTCTGTCACCCTAGCGAGGCTTTGCTCAGGTGGAAGGAAGGGAGGCTCTGGCTCGAGGATCTGGAGGGCGGCAACGGAGTCTTCCTGCGCATTCGCACGCCAATCGAGCTCGAGCTCGGCGACGAATTCGCGGTCGGCGATCAGCTGCTCAGGATCGAGAAGAACCCGATCGCCGACGACGGGCCCGACCCGGACCCGACCTATTTCTATTCGTCGCCCAAATGGCCGAGCTCCTTTCGCGTCCTGCAAGTGCTCGAGGGCGGAGCGGTGGGAGCGTGCGTCATCGCTCGCGGCAACACGCTGCAAATAGGCTCCGCGATCGGCGACCTCGTGTTCCCGGACGACCCGTTGGTCGCCGAGCAGCACTGTCTGGTCGAGGAACAGGCCGGCTCCGTTCTATTGACGGACCTCGGCTCGCGCACCGGCGTATTCGTCAGGATTCGCGGCGAGCAAGAGATTGCCAACGGCGACGAGATCTTGATCGGCCGTACGCGGCTGATTGTCGAAACGTAAAAAAAGGGCCGGAGCCCGCTTGCGCGCGCTCCGGCCACCTTTCTCGACGAGAAGGCGAACTTACATGTCGCCTTCGCCGCCCTCGTCCGTGGGCTCGGCCGGGGCAGCCTCGTCTCCGGCGCCTTCGGGAGCAGCCTCATCGGCTGAGTCCATCGGCTCATCGACCGCGTCCATCGGCTCCTCGGCCGCCTCTTCGGCAGCGCCGGCCGCCTCGGGCGTCTCGGCCTCCGGCATCGCCTCGCCGCCGCAGGCGACGGCAAGAGCAACCATGGGAACAGCGAACACGTAGCTACGAATCTTCATGGGGCGGATCCTCCTTGGCGCACAATTCCGGCGCCGCCCCTCCCAGACGCCCCGATCAAGAGAAACGGCTCAAAGGAAACGGCTCGGGGCGATCGCAAAAAGCCGAATGAGCGGCTGTTCGGCCGGCCGCCGCGGGGCGCTGAGCCGAAATTCGGCCGCCGGGCGTCTATAACTAGCTCGTGGCTCGTTCGTCCGCTTCCACCCGCCGCCTTCGTGTCGTCTCCGGCGGACGCCAGGGCGGCGGGTTTCGAAGCGAAGCGCTCGAGTCGACGGCCGCACTCGACGACGCGCAGCTCGTGGCGCTGGCACGCGCAGCGGATCTGCGCGCGTTCGAAGCGCTGTATCGGCGCCACGCAGGGTTCGCGCTCAACTTGGCCGTGCGGATTCAAGGCAGCGGCGCCGACGCGGAAGACATCGTTCACGACGCGTTCCTGCGCGTGCACCAGCGCTTGCGCGAGCTGCGTGACGGGCACCTGTTTCGCGCCTGGCTCGGTTCCATCGTGGTGCGCCTCGTTCGAACCCGCCTCCGGCGCCGCCGCCTCATGGCTCTGTTCGGAATTCGCAGCTCTGAGCCGGTGGATCTGGATTCCCTCGCCACGCCCGAAGCCAGCCCGGAGGCGCGGGCGGAGCTTGCCCAGGTGTACGCGTTGTTGCAGACGATGGCCCCGCAGGATCGCATCGCCTGGACACTGCGCCACATCGAGCGCCACCGGCTCGACGCCGTGGCCGAGCTTTCGGGCTGCTCGCTCGCGACGGCGAAGCGACGGATTCAGAGGGCGCAGCATTACCTGAGGGATCATTTCGTGGCTCCCTTCGAACAGGACGAACGCCGTGACTAGGCTGGTTTTCGAAGCGTCGTTTTCGGACCTTAAGGATCACGCTTCTCCGGCGAAGGTCGAGCGTATTTGGCGCCGTCTGCGTTCGGATCTCGGCGAGGTCGAGCGGCGGCCGCGTGCGGCGTGGTGGTGGGTGCCGGCGACGTTCGTCATCGTGTTCGGCTCGGGCGTGCTCGTGGGCGCTAACTGGGCGGAGCCGGAGCACGTCCTGACGGTGGAGCCGGAGCGGGGCTTGGCCCTGACGGAGCCGGGTGGTCCGCCTGCGCCTCCTGCGGTTCCGCTGCGCCCGCGCGAGCCGCAACGCGCTCCGATCGCGGTCAAACAGCGCCGCCTCGCTCCGGCCGTCGTCGAGGCTCGAGAGCCGTCGATGTCCATCATGACCGAGGAGGCGCCGCCGGAGGCCGTGGTCACGCCGAGCGTGGTGGAGAGTCCCGAGTGGCAGCTGTTGGCGAGCCTCGGGGAGTACGCGCCGGCACTGCAAGCCGTCGAGGCTTCCGGTGGGTTCGATTCCTTGCTCGGCACCGCGTCCGCGGAAGAGCTCTTGATCTTGGTCGATATCGCACGCGCCACCGGGCAGCGCGGTCGTGCGATTCAGGCGTTGCGCCTGGTGACGCAGCGCTATCCGGACGATCCGAGCGCTCCGATCGCGGCGATGATGCTCGGCAACTTGTTGCTTCAGTCCGGGGATCCCGCCGGTGCCGCCAAGGCCTTCGAGCTGAATCGGCGCTTGTCTCCCAAGGGTGACTTCGCCGAAGATGCGCTGGCTCGCGAGTTCGAGGCCAAGCTCAGACAGGGTGAGCTCACGGAGGCTCAGCGGCTTGCCGAGCAGTACGAGCACGATTTCCCGCAGGGCCGACGACTGGATGAAATACGCGCAGAGTTGGCCAAGGCGCTGGACGAAAGCGAACCCTCGGACAAGGGCGAGCCTGCGGACGCAGCGGACACCGAGGACGAGCTCGGTGGCAACGAGTCGACGGCGCCGTTTTCTTCTTCTATCGAGTAGCCTCGGTCTGGCCGCGGCGCTGCTCTTTTCCCGCGCCGTCCACGCTTCACCCGAAATCGTCACGGAAATCGACGCGGCGGCGGAGCGCTGGCTCGACGCGAACGCGACGCGACGGCTGATCGTCCTCGAGCTCGCCGAGGTGGAGGTCGCGCCGTCGCCTCGCGGCGAATCGGATGATGTGTCGCTCTATTACCGAATTCGCGGCCAGCACGGCGGGCTGCGGATCGAGCTCTGGGAGCGCGGCGAGCTGCTCGGCGCGAGGACGGTGAGCGCCGGGGGCGCGGCCAGGCAGCTCAATTCGCGCTCGGCGGCGCTCACCGCCGCCGAGCTGGCGCGCCGCGCGGACCACCAGCGGCGCGACGAAGCCCGCCGTCTCGCGCGGCGCCGCAACGAGCTTCGCCTCCTGGAGCGACGCGCCGCCGAGCAAAGGCGCGTCCTCGGCTGGCGGCTGCGTTCGGGAGCGTTCGCGGAGCTCGTCGGCAAAGCCGAGGCGTGGCAGATCGGTCCGTCGATCGAGGCGGTGCACACGGCGCGGTCCCGTTTGCGGTTGAGCTGGGGCGTTCGCGCGTCGGCGGGCGCCTTCGAAGGCGACAGCGTGCAGTCCCTCGGAGTTTCGGCTGCGCCGGGCTATGTGTTTGGGCTGCCCTCGACGTGGGGCGTCGAGGTGGGGCTTTCGATGAGCGCGTCGGTGTACCGCCTCGCCGAGGCGAGCCGCCTGGACGCCGTCTCCGGGCAGAAAGAGACTTGGTCCGCGCTGGCCGGACCGTTCGCGCGGGTCGAAGGGCCGCTGACCGATCGGGTTCGGTTCAACGTGGGACCCACGTTGGGGCTGGTGCTCCGCCGCTTCACGCTCGTGGACGCCGCAGGCCGAGAGCAAGAATTCGGCGGCGCATTTTTCGGCCTGTCCGCGGGCGCGTTGTTCGCCCTCTGAGTTCGGCTATTTACCGCGGCCCCGTCGGATCGCGGCGCGCGCCTCTCGTTCCGCGTCGCGGGCGCGGAGTGCTTGGCGCTTGTCGTACTTGCGGCGGCCGCGCGCGAGGGCAATCTCGAGCTTTGCCCGATTTTTCTTGAAGTAGCACTTGGTCGCGATGATCGTCATTCCCTCGCGCTCGGCGGCGGAGCGCAGGGTCGTGATCTGCTCGGTGTGGAGCAACAGCTTGCGCGGCCGCCGCTCCTCATGGCCGAACGCGGCGTGCGTGAGCGGAGGAATGCGCAGCCCTTTCACCCAGGCCTCGTTCCTCGCGTCGATGTCCACCCAGGCGTCGCTGAGGTCCGCGGCGCGCTCACGGAGCGAGCGCACTTCGCTGCCGATCAGGACGAGCCCGGCCTCGAAGGTTTCGCCGACGTCGTAGTCGTGAAACGCGCGCCGATTGCGCGAGACGAGACGGTCGCCCATCGGTGTCGGCTTTTCCGTCGAGCGCGCCATCGCGTGCCCGACTAGGACGCCCGCGCGCGCGGGGCAACCGGGGGCCCAGCCGGTCACCGTTGATCGGCGATGGGGGTCGCGCGTTCGCGCGGCCCGGGTCGGAGGGTTAGGGTCACGGGCCCGAGGCCGTGGGCCGAGGGCTTATGGCCGTGGGTAGCGGGGCCGCGCTTCGGGCTATGGACTGCGGGAAGCGGGGCCTATGCGGTTGGGGTACGGGCGTCGGCCCCGAGGGAGTTCGGTCGGGCCGGCTCGGCGCAGCAGCACGATATGCCGGCGTAGACCGGCGCAATGCTCTTCTGTGGTGGTGGTGAGAGACCGGCTCCGAGGGCAGCCAATGCAAGCAAGGCAGACAGCGCGTCTCGTCATGCCGCTTCCACCGGAAAGCCGCTCCTCCATAGCTGCGAAACGGCCACTCGGCATGTTGAGGTGACGTTGCACGTGCACCGCCACGGCGCGAGCATGACGAAATCGAAGTCCTTCTTGGAGCTGGGCGGGCTCAGAGTCGTGAAGAAAGCGCTCGACCGGCGCCGCGCGCGGCGCGGGTCGGAGTTCGACCCGCGCCGGTGAGCGGGGCTGGCCAACCGCTAGCTATTCGGGCTCGACCACGACGCCCGTCGTTAGACCGTCGTTGTTCCGCGTGCCCGCGTGCTGGATGTACTCGACGTAGCCCAGGAACGAGCCGTCGAGCCCATAGCTAACCGAGCCCGACCAGATCGGTCCGGTGACGAGGTCCGGACCGCCCGTCCCGACGACGACTTCGTCGGGACCGCTGGGGTCGAGGGTGGCCTGCCGGTCGAAGCGCGCGCTCACGACGATCTCGTCGCCGATCCGAGTCAGATTCCGGAACCCGGTTTCGCCCGAACCGTCCGGTCCCTGCACGCGGCTCAGCCACTCGATGCTTCCCGTCGCCGGATCTACCTGCGCCAGGTACGCCGACTGAGGACCGAAGTCGACCTCGAGCTGGTCGTCCTCCCCAATGCCGAATGTTTGCGCTCCGGCGCCGTTTCCGAGCACAAGGAGCTTGCCGCGACCTTCGTCCAGGAAGATGTGGCCGGTGCCTGCAGTGTTGCTGCGCGTCCAGAGCAAAGTCCCGGAAGCGTCGTAGCTCAGCCAAAAGCCGCGTCCCGTCACGGTGACGGTCGTTCCCCCGTCGTCCGCTTCGACGATCATGTCGTCCGGACCACTGCCGGCGACGAACGAGGTGCCGTCGGGGGCAACGGCCATGGCGTGAAAGCCTATTCCGCCGGCGACCTCGCTGACGCGCCGCTGCCACGCGATCGCTCCTGCAGGCGTGAAACCGATGACGCTGCCCGAAAAGCTCGGTGCCCTGGTTTCGGAAAGCTGGTCCGATTCACCGAAGTTGACGAGAAACGTGCCCGGGTCGGCGAACAGCGTCGCCTCAACGAAGCTTCCGTTCGCGGCCTGGCTTCCGGTTCCGCGCGCGCTGTAGCGAAACTCGTCCTGGCTGCTGGCCGGCGTTCCAACACCGAGCCGCAGCGAGTCGGCAAGATAGTCGCCCGTGGCCAGATCGAACGCCATCGTGAAACCGAAACGATAGCGCTTGTCGAGCGTCACGACTTCTTCGTTGGTTTCACCCTCGCCGACGACGAAATCGAAGGTCTCGGCGGGTCCCCCCGAGGCGTTCATGAACCCCGAGATGCGGAGCGTGTTCCCGCGCAACGACTGGCCGACCGCGTTGTAGCTGTGCGGCTGGGTCTCGTTCGGATCGGTGTCGCCGAATCGCTTCGCATAAATTACGTTGCCGTCAGGGTCGTACTTGGCCAAGACGACGCCGCGCTTGTACTGCTCGATGCCCGTGCCCGCCATCGTGAACGACGCGCCGGTGCTGCCGTCGGGGTTCTGGAGCACGACATCGCCGTCGAGGCGGAACAGCATGTAGAGGTTCCCCGCTGTGTCGGTTTCTAGCCATCCGGGCGTGATGATGAACCCGGCGTCGATCAGCGCTACCCACATGAAGCAGCCCGCGCGATCGAAGGTTGCGAAGTACGCGCCGTCGAACGTGATCGTGCGCTCGGCATACTCGCCGGCGCCGAACGTGATGGGCCGGGAGTTCTGCACGCGCCCCGTCATGTAGTGTACGCGCGAAGGATCGAGCACCGGGCACGCTAGCGGAACCGGCCCTTCTCCCCCCGCGCCCGCCGTCGCCTCGCCGGCGCTTCCCCCCGCGTCGTTGCCGCCCTGGCCCGCGCCGCCGTCACCACCGGGCGCGCCTCCTTCGCTCGCAGCGCCGCCCTCACCGGGCTCGGCGCTTCCCGCCACACCCGTGTCGCCGCCGACGCCCGGTTCGTCATCCCCGCCCGTGCCGTTTCCAGCCGTGCCGGGCGCGCTGTCGCCACCCGCAGCTTCCCCGCCGAATCCCGCGGCGCCGCCCTCTCCTTCACGCAGCCGCCGGACCTCTGGGTCGCCGGCACAGGCGTGCAGCACCGCCAAGAGCGCGGCGGACGGCACGAGCACGCTGGAAGCGTTGGCGCGGAAGCGAGGAAGCGGCATTAGGCCGCGAATAGTCCACGAACACCGCTCCCGCCGCAAGCCTTCGCAACGTTGATCGACGATGGGGGGATCGGCGATGAGGGTGGCGCGTGGGCGGGGCGCGGGTCGGAGGGTTAGGGTCACGGGCACGAGGCCGTGGGCCGAGGGCTATGGCCGCGGGTAGCGGGGCCGCGCTCCGGCGCGGGGGCTGTGGACTGGTCCCTGGTCCTCAAACCGCTCGTGCGCACCGAATCTGTGCACCCGCCTCCGCCCTCAGCTTTCTCGGAGCTTCCACGGATGACCGGCGGGTCATCTGCCGCCGTCGGGCGCGTCGAGGCAGAGTCTCCAAGCC
>DASWGX010000058.1:0-8639 GCA_036393455.1 Polyangiaceae bacterium | reverse complement strand
TGCTGCGCTCCCTGAGAGAGGTCGGGGAGCGCACCGCGGCGGAGCTCAACGCGCGCACCCGATCTTTTCGCGACGTGGCCTCGTTGGCCGTGTTGGCGCTCGCCTTGCAATGGAGCGCCATTTATCTGTTCAACGCGCTGCACAAGACCGGCGAGGGCTGGCAGAACGGCAGCGCCATTCACTGGTTCTTGCACCAGGATCGCATCGTCACGACGCTGGGCATCTGGATGCGCGAGAATCTCTCGCCGGGGACGCTGGAGGTCATGACTCGAAGCGTCGTGGCGATGGAATACGCGCTGCCCGCATTGATCCTGATGCCGATCGCGCAGGTCTGGACGCGCCGGCTCGCCTTCGTCCTCGCCTTCGTCTTGCATGCCGGTATCGCGCTGACGTCGCGGATTGGACCCTTTTCGTACGCGATGCTGCTCGGGTTCCTCCCGCTGCTGAAGTCGGCGGATTGGGACCGGCTGGGCCGCTGGTTCGCGCGCCCGAGCCGGAGGCGCACCGTCGTCTTCGACGGGGATTGCGGCTTTTGCTTCTACATTTGCCGCGTGCTCAAGCGTCTGGATCCGTTCGAACGCCTTCGCTTCGTCTCCAACGACGACGCGGACGAGATCGAGCGGCTGTTCGAAGGGCGCGAACGGCCCGCCGCCGAGCTACTCGACTCGACGGTCGTCGTGGTGGACCCCGAAGGACGCCTCTACGTCGAGCAGCGCGCACTGTTCCAGATCGGGCGCGCGCTGCCGTTCGGCTGGCTCGCTTTCGGGTGGCTCGGAGCGCCGGGGCTCGCCGAGCTCGGCGCTTTCGGGTATCGTTTCGTCGCTGCGCGGCGCCAGGCGATGTCCGCCTGGCTCGGGATGGGTGTATGCGGCGTTCCGGCCGTGCCGGTCGAGGCACCGGCCCCGAAGCGCCGCCGCGGAGCACGCCTCAGCATCACGCCGCTCTTGCTCCGCGGCGCGGCCGTTCTGCGGGAAACGGCGGTCGTGGTGTTGCTAGTCGCCGTCGCCGCCCAGCTGGCCGTCGAGAGCCCCGTCCTCTCGCGCGAGGTCGAGCTCGACCGCCCGACGTGGCTGAGCCGGATCGTCGAATACCCGCGGCTCTTCCAGGGCTGGGGCATGTTCGCGCCGGAGCCGCCCTACGATGATGGTCACCTGGTCGTCGACGGCCGCACGCGAGACGGGCGCAAGCTCGATCCCTTGACGGGACGAGAGCCGGATTTCGATCCCTTCACCCGCGAGGGGTGGGGGCTCGACCAACTCTGGTGTGATTACGAAAATCGGATTCGACTGCCGCATCTCGCCCATCATCGGCAGCATCTGAGGTCGTACTTGCTCAAACTGCACGACTACCGGGAAAGTCCCGAGGACGAGCTCACGGCGTTCGAGGTCTGGTGGGTCGGGGACAAGTCGCCGCCGCCCGGACAGGAGCGCGGGGAGCCGGACAAACCCCTGATGTTGCTTCGCCACGGACAGATCAACGACTCGGGCGCGCGGCCGTGGCTCGAGCCAACCGCGAAAAAGACCGGTTCGGGAGGCGCCGAGCGATGACACAAGACAAACGTCCCCCGGCTCCCGAGCGCGACGAAAGCGCCGCGGGCGAACGCGGCGAAGGCAGTGAAGTCGTTCGCGACGAAGGCGCCGAAGCGGAGCGCACGGCGGATACCGGAGCAAAGCGCGACGTCGAGGCCGGAGAGAACGGCGGCGACGCCGAAGAAGAAGATGGCTCCGACGACGATCGAGGATCGGAGCCCGGAGACGACGAGGAGGGCGCGGAAGACGACGGGGAGGAAGAAAGCTACTGGCAGTACTGGCTGCGTCTGTACGCAACCGCCGATCCGCGCTCACTTGGGCTATTTCGCATCGCGCTCGGCCTTTTGTTGTTCGAGGACGTGCTGCGGCGGTGGCCCGATCTCGCGATGCACTACGCGAACACGGGCTGGCTCAGCAACCACTACGCGATCTTCCGGCCGATGAGCGGGGACCTGTTCTCCGTGTATCACGCGATGAGCAGCCTCGGTGAAGTGAAGTTCCTGGTCATCGCGCACATCGTGGTGAACCTGTGCCTGATGATCGGCTGGCACACGAAGGTAATGCACGTGCTTGCGTTCGTGCTGATCACCAGCATGAACAGCCGCAATATCATGCTGGAGAACGGCGGCTTCGTCGTACTGGCTTTGCTGGCCTTGTGGGGCATTTTTCTGCCCACTCACCGGCGCTACAGCGTCGACGCGTGGCTGGCGAGCTTTCGCGCGCGCCGCGAAGGGACTGCAGCCGCGCTGAACGACGCGAGCTTTCCGGCGCCGGACACGCGTGCGGTAGTTTCGCTGGCGGTGGCGGTGCTGGTCTTGCAGTGGACGCTGATTTACTACTTCAACGTCGTCCACAAGACGGGCTCCACCTGGCGCAACGGAACCGCCGTCTACTATTTCTTCCAGCAGGATCGGATGTTGACGCTCTTCGGGGGCTGGGTGCGGCATTTCTTCCCGCTGCTCTCGTACAAGCTGATGACTTTCGGGACGCTGATCATCGAGTCGGTCATCGCGCTTCTGATCATCTCACCCATCGGCACGGGCAAGGCGCGCATGATCGCGTGGCTGTTGTCGATTTCGCTCCACTTGGCGCTCGACGCGGTCGTTCAGCTCGGGCCCTTCTCCTACGCGATGTGCATCGCGTACTTCGTCTTCATCCCGACTTCGTTCTGGGAATGGTTCGAGCAGCGCCTGCTCGTGAAGAGTCGCCCTTCCCTGGTTCGCTTCGACCCCGAGAGCGGCCTCGCGCTCTCGCTCTGCCGCCTCATGAAGCGCTTCAGCTTGCCGGGGGAGCTCAGGTTCGAGGCCGCGGAGCCGAAGGACGGCCGACCGCCGCTGCTCAGCGTCTGGGACGACGGCGGCGAGCAGCGCTTCCGCGGGCACGACGCCGTGCGGCGGGTGGCGAGCTGCTTGCGCGCGGCGGGACGCTTCGTCGGCTGGGCCGGCGTGCGGCACCTGGTCCTGGCCGCCGGAAAACCTCTGGCCCAGCGGCGCAAGCGATGGAGTCGCTTCTTCGAGGTCGAAGATCTGCCCGGTACAGATACGCCGCCGGCGGTGGAATCCGCGTCGAAAGTCGCGCTGGCGCGCTCGAAATACTGGGCTGCCCACGCCGTAATGGGGGTTCTGGTCGTAGCGGAGACCAGCCAGGTCCTCATGGAGAACCGCGCCGTGCCGCAATGGTTGAAGCCGCCGAAGCGTCCTGAATGGATGGAAGCGATCGTCGTCTACCCGCGGCTGTTCCAGGGCTGGACCATGTTCGCCCCGGAACCCCCCACGGACGACGGGCGCGTCGTTTGCGAGGGCTTTACCGGCGACGGCAGGACGATCGATCCACTCAACGAAGAAGCCCCGACGAACTTCGATCTCAATCCGAAGTACGGGTTCCATAAGAACCAGCTCTGGGGCGAGTTTCAGCGCCGGATCTACGAAGAGCGCTTTTCGACCTACTGGCCCGGTGTCCGCGAATACTTGCGCCGCCATCACGAACTCGTCGATCGGCCCGATGATGCCCTGGTCGGCTTTACCGTTTGGCACCTCACCGAACGGCTGCCGGCCTACGGCAATCCGCCGCTGCCCTCGGACAAGCGACGGCTCTTCAGCTGGGGTAGGACGTCCCCCGTCGGGGACGATGACCAAGCGTCGGCGCCGCGCAGACAACCGCCGTCGCGGCAGCGCGCCCGCTCGAGCTCCGCGCCGCCGAGACCGCGGCGTACCGCGAAGGAAAAGACCGACGCCGGCCGGCGCTGATCCGGTTATCGAGCTTATTCCGGCAATGCCACGCGGCACCAGATTCGAACGATCACCGCGTCGCGAACCGTCCAGGGTGCGACGTCGATGCGCTCCACCTCGGCCATCGACTCGACCGGAAGCCTCGACAAGAGCTTGTGTTCGACGAACGCGCGGCGCCCGCGCTCCGACGCGAGCTCGGCGACCTGGGGTCCGCGCATCACGAAGGTGATCATTTCGTAGACGTCGAGCGGCGCGCTCGCGACCGCTTCGCGCACGGCGTGACGCGAGCCGAGTTCTTGCTCAATCGCGGCGAGCGTTTCGCGGCCGACCGCCGCTTCTGCCACGGTGATCTCGGGCGCGGAGCGCAACAAGGTCCTGGTTCGCGGCGTGACCGCTCCGGGAGCGTTGGAGACCCGGTCGCCGTAACGCAGCGTGGCCATCGGGGGGCGGCCGCCGGGTGTGAGCTCCTCGGCTATGGCGCCGAGCGTTTCGCGCCCTGCCGGCGCCTCGCTGAGCTCGAGCTCGGGAGCCGAGCACTCGCGGTTCCTGGACTGCAGATCCTCGGCGATGGCCGAAAGTGTTTCTTGGCCGGCCACCGCGTAGCGAACCACGACTTCCGGTGCCGAGGTCAGCGGCTGGCGTTCAGCGATCTCGCCGCTCTCCCGCTCCGGGGCGGAGCCGCCCGGAGTAGAAGGGTCGTCGGAGAGATCGGCGCGTTTCGCGGGCAAGCCCTCTCAGTATCGCACAATCCCGAAATTTCTTCAGTCCCGGGCTACAGTCCCGGGCTACGGCGTCGCCGGGGTTCCGCAGCCGCTAAGAGTGTCGCCAGAGCTCCCAGGCTAGAGTGTCGCCAGAGCTCCCAGAGGAAGCTCGCTCTGGCCCGCCAGGTGGCGATCGATGCCGTGCGCGGCCCTGCGGCCGTCGGCAATGGCCCAGACCACCAAGGACTGACCGCGCTGACAGTCCCCTGCCGCGAACACTCCCGGCACGCTCGACATCATAAGCTCGTCGACCTTGACGTTGCCGCGAGCGTCGAGCTCGACGCCGAGCTCCTCGAGCAAACCCGGGCGCTCCGGATGCACGAAGCCCATGGCGAGGAGCACCAGGTCCGTCTTGAGAACGAACTCCGTCCCCTCGAGGCGTTTCATCTGTCGATCTTCGAACACGACGCGGATGCAGTGCATCTCTTCTACCCGGCCGTTGCCCACGAAGCGTTCCGTGGAAACGGCGAAGTCGCGCTGGCCGCCTTCCTCGTGGGACGACGAGGTCCGCATCATGAGCGGCCAGTACGGCCACGGCGTGTGCGGGGCGCGGCCGTCCGGCGGCCGCGGCATGATCTCGAAATTGACGACGCTCTTCGCGCCCTGACGGTGGCTGGTGCCGATACAGTCGCTGCCGGTGTCGCCGCCGCCGATGACCACGACGTCCTTGCCCGTGGCAAGAATCGCGCGCTCGGGCGGCACCTTGTCGCCGGCGCCGCGTCGGTTCTGCTGCTCCAGAAAGTCCATGGCGAAGTGGATGCCCTGAAGCTCGCGACCTTCGACCGGAAGGTCGCGCGGGACGCGCGACCCAATCGCGAGGCAGACCGCGTCGAACTGGCGCCTGAGCTCGCGCGCGCCGAGGTCCGTGCCCGCCTTGACGCCGACCTTGAACTCGACGCCCTCTTCGCGCATTTGCCGGACCCGCCGCTCGACCAGCCACTTTTCCATCTTGAAGTCGGGAATGCCGTAAGTGAGAAGGCCGCCGATGCGGTCGTCCTTTTCGAGCACCGTGACGGTGTGTCCCGCGCGATTGAGTTGTTGGGCGGCGGCGAGCCCCGCCGGTCCCGAGCCGATGACGGCGACACGCTTGCCGGTGCGGCGCTGAGGCGCCATCGGGGCGATCAGGCCCTCCTCGAAAGCGCGGTCCGCGATCGACTTTTCGATCAACTTGATCGAAACCGGGTCGTCGTTGATGCCGAGGACGCACGCCGCCTCGCACGGGGCGGGGCAGACGCGGCCGGTGAACTCCGGAAAGTTGTTGGTGGCGTGCAGGGACTCGATCGCCGCGCGCGGGTCATCGCGGTAGACGTAGTCGTTCCAGTCCGGAATCAAGTTGCCGAGCGGACAGCCCGAGTTGCAAAACGGAATGCCGCAGTCCATGCAGCGGGCTCCCTGGAGTCGGAGCTCGTCCTGGACGACGGGGAGCTCGAACTCGCGAAAATCCTTGACGCGCTCTTCGACGGCCCGCTTTTCGGGGTCTTGGCGTCCGTACTCCATGAATCCGGTGATCTTGCCCACGGTTCTCTTGCTTCTTTGCTGTCGTGCTTCGAGGTCGTTGCTGCTTCGTTGCTTGGTTTTCGAAAGGGGCCGGCCGCGATCGGGTGAGACGCCCGTCACTTGCCTTCGGGGGGCGACGACGCCTCGCCGCTCAACGGATCGGTGACCTGCAGCATGCGTAGGCTGTCGCGCGTGGCCGGCGCCGCGCGGTGCTCTTTCATCTGCTCGAGCACGCGACGGTACTCGACGGGGATCACTTTCTTGAGACGCATCAGCGTCTCCTCCCAGTGCGTCAAGAGCTCCCGCGCTCGCGCGCTGCCGGTATGGCCCATGTGCTCCTCGAGCAGCTCCGCGACGAACGCCGCGTCCTCGGTGCTGAGCGCTTCGAGCTCGACCATGCCGAGGTTGCAGCGGTCCTCGAAGCGGCCGTCCTCGTCGAGCACGTAGGCGAAGCCGCCGCTCATTCCGGCGGCGAAGTTGCGCCCGGTCGCGCCGATGACGAGCACGCGGCCGCCGGTCATGTACTCGCAGCCGTGGTCCCCAACGCCTTCGACCACCGCGACGGCACCGCTGTTTCGCACGGCGAAACGCTCGCCCGCGATGCCGTTGAAAAAGGCGCGGCCGCGGGTGGCACCGTAGAGCGCCGTATTTCCAATCAAGATGTTGCGATCGGCTTTGAAAGTGGCGTCCTTGGGCGGCCGCACGCTGAGCAGACCGCCGGACATGCCCTTGCCGGCGTAGTCGTTGGCGTCGCCTTCGAGGTGCATGTGCATGCCCTCCGTCATGAAGGCGCCGAAGCTCTGCCCCGCGGACCCGCGGAAGCGCAGCGTGATGGTACCGTCGGGCAGCCCGTGTTTGCCGAAGCGGCGCGCCACTTCCCCGGCCAGGCGCGTCCCCACGGTGCGATGCACGTTGCGAATCTCGAGATCGAGCGACACCGGCCGCTTGTGCTCGAGCGACGGTTCACACAAGCGGAGGAGGTCCATATCGAAGGACTTGTCGACGCCGTGGTCCTGCTCGATCGTCTTGCAAACGTCGACGCCCTTGCGCGGCTTGGCCGGCGCGAGCACGTCGGTGAACACCAAACGGCCTGCTTTCCAGTGAGCGACGTCGCGGCGCGGCCGCAGTCGATCGACGCGCCCCACCATTTCACGGACGCTGGCGAACCCTAGCGAGGCCATGTAGCCGCGCACTTCCTCCGCCACGTAGAAGAAGAAGCGCACGACGTGCTCGGGCTTGCCGGCGAACTTCTTGCGCAGCACCGGGTCCTGCGTGGCGATGCCGACGGGGCAGGTATTCAGGTGACATTTCCGCATCAAGATACAGCCGCTCGCAACGAGCGGAGCCGTGGCGAAGCCGTACTCCTCCGCGCCGAGCAGCGTGGCGATCAGCACGTCGCGGCCCGTGCGCATCTGTCCGTCGGTCTGCAGGGTCACTCGGCTGCGGAGGTCGTTGTGGACGAGCACCTGATGCGTCTCCGCGATGCCGAGCTCCCACGGCACGCCCGCGTGCTTGATCGACGTCTGGGGAGAGGCGCCAGTGCCTCCGTCGTGCCCGCTGATCAGGATCGCGTCCGCGTGGGCCTTGGCGACGCCCGCGGCGACCGTTCCGACGCCGGCTTCGGCGACCAGCTTGACGCTGATCCGCGCCCGCGGGTTGACCATCTTCAGGTCGAAAATGAGCTGCGCGAGATCTTCGATGGAGTAGATGTCGTGATGGGGTGGGGGAGAGATGAGCGTGACGCCCGGCGTGGAATGCCGCGTCTTGGCGATGATCGCGTCGACCTTGTGCCCTGGCAACTGGCCGCCCTCGCCGGGCTTGGCCCCCTGCGCGATCTTGATCTGGAGCTCGTCGGCGTTGACCAGGTAATAGGTGGTGACGCCGAAGCGGCCGGACGCCACCTGCTTGATGGCGCTGCGCCTGAGATCGCCGTTTGCGTCAGGCAAGAAGCGCTCCTCGCGTTCTCCGCCCTCGCCCGTGTTGCTCTTGCCGCCGATGCGGTTCATGGCAATCGCGAGGTTCTCGTGTGCTTCGGCGCTGATCGACCCGAAGCTCATCGCGCCGGTCGCGAAGCGCTTGACGATTTCCGTCGCCGGCTCGACCTCCTCCAGGGCGATTGGCTTTTTCGCCGGCACGAGGTCCCACATGCCGCGCAAGGTGATGAGCCCGCGCGTCTGTTCGTTGATCTGGCGGGCGTAGTCCTCGTAGCTCTTGGCGTCCTCGGCGCGCACCGCTTGCTGGAGCTTCGCCACCGCCTGGGGGCTCCAAAGGTGCCGTTCGCCCTGAGCCCGGTGGTGATACTGGCCGCCGATCTCGAGCGTCGCGACCGTTGGGGCACGCTTCGGGAATGCGCGCTCGTGCCGCATCCGGCACTCCTGCGCCAGCAGGTCGAGATCGATGCCCGAGAGGCGTGACGCGGTTCCGGTGAAGTAGCGCTCGACCACCTCGGGAGAAAGACCGATGACCTCGAAGATCTGCGCGCCGTGGTAGCTCTGCAGCGTGCTGATGCCCATCTTGCTCATCACCTTGAGCAAGCCCTTGTCGAGCGACTTGATGTACTTCTTGCGCGCGGCTTCGCGGTCCGTGACGCCGGCAATCAAACGCTCGTCGACCATCTGGTCGAC
>DASWGX010000057.1:0-3267 GCA_036393455.1 Polyangiaceae bacterium | reverse complement strand
CGAGAAGATGGCCAAGGAGAACGGCATCTCGCGCGCGGCGCAGGACGAGTACGCGCACCGCAGTCATACGCTGGCGGCGCGCGCGTGGGAGGACGGCCGCTTTGCCGAGGAGGTCATGGCGGTTTTCGTGCCTCCGGACTACGCGGTGTTCGAACGCGACAACTTGGTGCGGGAGGATTCTTCGCTCGAGAGCTATGCGAGTCTGCGGCCCGTGTTCGATCGCGTGCACGGGACGATCACGGCCGGCAACAGCTCGCCGCTCACCGACGGCGCCAGCGCCGTCGTCATGATGAGCGAAGCGAAGGCGAAGGCCGAAGGTTACGCGCCGCTCGGCTTCGTCGTGGCACACGCTTTCACAGCGCTCGACCCGTCGGAACAGCTCTTGATGGGTCCGGCGTACGCGACGCCCAGGGCGCTCGAGCGAGCGGGCCTCAAGCTCAAGGACGTGGGCCTCATCGACATGCACGAGGCTTTCGCGGCGCAGGTGCTCAGCAACGTCCGAGCCTTCGAAAGCGAGACTTTCGCGCGCGACAAGCTCGGCAGGACCAAGCGCATCGGAAAGATCGATTGGGACCGCTTCAACGTGTCCGGCGGCTCGATCGCCGTGGGTCACCCCTTCGCCGCGACGGGGACCCGGCAGATCTTCCAGGCGCTCAAGGAGCTCAAGCGGCGCGGCGAACAGTATGCCCTGTGCACGGCGTGTGCCGCCGGAGGGCTCGGTGCGGCGATGATCTTGGAGGCTGCCTCTTGACGTCCCTGGATTCGAACGTGTTCCGGTTGGAAACCCGCGCCGACGGCGTTCTCGTGGCGCTGCTGGACATGCCCGGCGAAAGCGTCAATACGTTGCGCGGCGACTTCGCGACACGGTTCGACGAGCTCTGTGACGCCGTCGAGGCGTCCGCTCCCAAGGCCGTGGTGATCGCCTCCGCGAAACGGGGCAGCTTCATTGCCGGCGCCGACGTCAAGCTCCTGCGCGGGGTCGAAACCGAAGAGCAAGCGGCGGAGCTGTCGCGCACGGGGCAGCGCGTGCTTTCTCGCATCGAGCGTTCGAGCGTTCCCATGGTGGCGGCGATTCACGGGGCGTGCCTCGGCGGCGGGCTCGAGATAGCGCTCGCTTGCCATGCGCGCGTCGCATCGCTCCACGCGAAGACCAAGCTCGGCCTCCCCGAAGTGCAGCTCGGCCTCTTGCCCGGTCTCGGAGGGACGCAGCGCCTGCCGCGCCTCGTCGGCGTTCAGGCGGCGCTCGACCTGATGCTCACCGGGCGTCAGCTCGACGCGCGCCGCGCCGAGCGTATCGGTTTGGTGGACGAAACAGTGCCGCCGGCCATCGTCGTGGACGTCGCGGCGTCGCGCGCGCTCGCCCTCGCGTCGGGGCCGCGGCAGAAAAAGCACGGGCTCGGAGCCTGGAAGAGCTGGTTCGACGCCGAAGAGCTCACGGAGCTCGCGCTCGCCGACAACCCGCTCGGGCGCAAGGTTCTGTTCGACCAGGCCCGCAAGCGGCTTCACGCCCGCACGCACGGAAACTACCCCGCGCCCGATCGCATTCTCGACGTCGTCAAGCTCGGTCTGGAGCGCGGGGAGGAACAGGGCTACGCCGCCGAGGCGCGCGCGTTCGGCGCGCTCGCGATGAGCTCGCAGGCGCGCGAGCTGATGTACCTGTTCATTGCCACGAACGAGCTCAAGAAGGACAGCGGCGTCTCGGGCGGCGAGGCGGAGGCGCGCGCGGTAAACAAGGTCGGCGTGCTCGGCGCGGGCCTGATGGGTGCCGGAATCGCCTATGTCAGCGTGGCCGAGGCGCATGTGTCCGTGCGTTTGAAGGACCGGGATACCGAGAGCCTGCGGCGCGGGCTCTCGTACGTTCGCAAGATCGTGGACGAGCGCGGCGACCGCCGGCGCACGCGTCCCTGGGAGCGCGAGCGCGTGATGCGCCACGTCGCGCCCACCACGGACTACTCCGGCTTCCGCGACGCCGCGATCGTGATTGAAGCCGTCTTCGAAGATCTCGAGCTGAAGCAGAACGTCTTGCGCGACGTCGAGGCCCACGGCCACAAGGAAGCGATCTTCGCGTCCAATACGTCATCCATCCCCATCGCCCGCATCGCCGAAGCCGCCAAGCACCCCGAGCGCGTGATCGGAATGCACTACTTCTCACCCGTCCACAAGATGCCCTTGCTCGAGGTCATCGTCACGGACAAGACGGCGGCCTGGGTCACGGCGACCGTGGTCGCCTTCGGAAAGCGGCAGCAGAAGACGGTGATCGTCGTCCGCGACGGCGTGGGCTTCTACACGTCTCGCGTGCTCGCGCCCTACATGAACGAGGCGGCGTTCTTGCTCGCGGAGGGGGTCGATATCAAAAAGATCGACGAAGCGCTGGTGCACTTCGGGTTCCCGGTCGGCCCGCTCACCTTACTGGACGAAGTGGGTATCGACGTCGGACACAAGGTCGGCAGCATCATGCAGGAGGCGTTCGGCGAGCGGATGCAACTGCCGCCGGGCATGGCAGAGCTCTACGCCGACAAGCGTTTCGGACGCAAGAATCAGCGCGGCTTCTACCGCTACGACGGCAAGCACAAGGGCGAGAAACCCGTGGACACGGGCGTCTACGCCACGCTCGGTGTGCGGCCCGAGCTCGAGAAGACGCCGAGCGAGATCGCGCAACGCTGCGTGCTGCAGATGGTGAACGAAGCCGTGCACTGCTTGGGAGACGGCGTCTTGCGCAACGTCCGCGACGGCGACATCGGCGCGGTCTTCGGGCTTGGCTTTCCGGCGTTTCTCGGCGGACCTTTTCGCTACGTCGATTCGATCGGCGTCGCCGAGGTTCTGCGCCGCCTCGAGCGCTACGAGCGCCAGTTCGGCTCCCGCTTCCGCCCCGCGCCGCTGCTCGTGCAAATGGCGGAGCGCGGCGAACGTTTCCACGGCGCCGCCGGCTGAAAGCCGAGCGTGCACCCAACGCCGCACGAGCGCGGCGCTCTCCGAGGCGTTCGCGACGCTCGAAAAGCTCCGCGCAGAGATGGCGCGACTACGGCGCGCCAGGCCAGCCTCATCGCCCCGGAACTCCCGGCGTTGATTGATGATCGGTCGGAATGGGAGATGGGACGAGGGAGAGGGGCCGCTGGGATGGAGGACTGGGGAATAGGGAGAAAGGTCCGGCACAAAGTCGCAACGCGCGGCAGAAGAGGCTGGGGGATGAAGGTCGCGGGGATGAAGGTCGCGGGGATGAAGGTCGCGGGGATGAAGGTCGCGGGGATGAAGGTCGCGGGGATGAAG
>DASWGX010000056.1:0-5581 GCA_036393455.1 Polyangiaceae bacterium | reverse complement strand
CGCCGCGTCGTCGCCGGGTGCGCGAGCGCCCTCGCCGCGATCGGCGGCGCCGAGGCCGCACCCGCGCTCCAGGCCGGGCTGGCGAGCGGGCGACTTGCGGCTGCGGCGGCTCTGCGCGCGCTCGGCACCCTCGGGGACTCGCGCGCGCTCGCCGTGGTGCTCGAACAGCTTCGTGCTCCCGACCCCGAGGTGCGTGTCGCGGCGATCGACGCCGCTTCCGAGCTACTCGATCCCGCGACTCCGGACGGGCGCGCCGTGGATCCGATCGTGACCCGGCTCCGAGGGCTCGGGCTTTCGATTTCCGAACGCATGGCGTTGATACGGCTGCTCGGGCGCACGGGTTCGCCGCGTGCACGGCCTCTCTTGGAGGAGTTGGTTCGCGAGGCCGACGATGAACGCGTCGTCCAAGCGGCGGCCGAGGCGCTCGGCCTGCTCGGGCCGCTAGGGCAGGACCGTGTGCTGCTCGCCGCGCTCGATTCGGCGTCGCCCGGCGTACGCTGGACCGCGGCGCTCGCTTTACGGCGCAGCGCATCGGCTCGAAGCGCGGCCGCGTTGCTCGATCGCTGGGAGAGGCGGGGGGAGCAGGATCGACTCGCCGTCGCGACGGCTCTCGGCGGTGCGCTGTCGAAGGTCGTCGCCCGGCCTCTGCACGCGCGGCTCGAACGTCTCACTGCGGCAAGCCGGGACGGTCCTCGCGACGCCTTGATCGAGGCATGGAGCCGGCTTTCGGGCGCGCCGCCGTGGTTGTTGCGCTTCGCCGAGGCCTCGGGCACGCCCGCGGATCGCGCCAAGGTTGCCGAAGTGCTCGGGGGTGCGGTCGGCGCGGCGCCTAGCCTTCGGCGGCTGCTTGCCGACCCCGATGGGAGCGTGCGGGCGGCGGCCGCGTGGTCCCTCGGCAGCGCCGGGGAACGCAGCGACCTGCCGCGGCTGGTTCGCGCCCTGAGCGATCGCGACGTCGCGGTGGCGGCCAACGCGGCGGCGGCGCTCGGACGCCTCGCGCGTCGCCTCGGGACCGCCAGCGAAACGGCGCTGTGTGAAGCTCTCGAGGACCCACGAAACTACGTTCGAGCCAATGCCCTCGCGTCGCTCAGCCTGCTCGAACGATCCTGCGACCGCGGCTTGCTGGGCCGCATGCTCGAACGCGATCAGTCGAATCTCGTGCGCGAGCGCCTGGCCGCGCTGCTCTGGGCCGCGGCCGCAGCGGGAGATCGCGAAGCGTCGCTGATGCTCGAGCGCTGCGCCGAGGAGGACACTTCCGGTCGCGCCGCGATCGCCTGTCGCACCCCGTCTCCGAGCCCGAGCGGCAAAACCTTCCGCGTCACCGTGTTCGTGATGACGGCGACGGCGAGCGAGCCGGTTGCGCGCGCCCCGTTCGCGCTCGTATGCTCTGACCGGCTCGTGAGGCTCGGCTTGGCCGACCGACGCGGCGCCGTATTCGAGCCGGCTGCTCCCGCCGGCCCGCTTCGCCTGGAAGTCCCCGCGCTACTCGAGGAGTGAGTCGCGGTCGTCGAGGACAAAGCGTGTTGCTGCTTCCGCCCGTCGTCGTCGACATCAGCGCCGATCACGCGACGCCCGCCCTGATCGAGACGTTGCTTGCCGCTTGCACCGAGGCGGTGGCAGAAGCCGAGTGCCGTCTCGACGACGGCGGAACGAGCGGGCCGCTCAGTGCCGTCGCCATCGTTTCGTTCGGAGAGTCGGGCGTGCGAATCGACGTCGGCGTGCGGCTCGAAGGGGGTGAGCAGTGGCGCGCGCGCGAGCTCAGGTTCGAAGCAGGCGACGTTCCCCCGGAGCGCTGGCGCGCCACCGGCTTCACCATCGGCACGCTCACCGGCGAGCTTCGTGGCTTCGAGGCGGCTTCACAGCGCGAGCCCGACGCGCCCTCCGGCAAGGACGGCGCGGCCGAGGGAGTCGTAGCGCCGCCCTCGGTCGTCTTGCCCGCGGCGTCGGAGCCCGGTCCGGAAGATCAGACGAGCGTGGCACCGCCGCCATGGCGCTACTGGTCGGCGTTTGGTCTCCTGGTTGGTCCCGGCTTTCGCGATGGGCCGTGGCGCGTAGGAGGCAGCGCGCGAGTCGGGCTGATTCCCCCCGACTCGGTGGTACGTGCCAATGCCGGCTTCAGCTATGCCGCGCGCACTCCGGGAGAAGATTCCGTGCGGGCGGAATGGCTCACGTTGTCGGCCGGCCTGGGCCTTCCCGTAATCACCGCGCCGCGCTTCGTCGCGATCGTGGAGCTCGATGCTTCGATTCAGCGCATAGCAGTGACGGCGGAGCGCGGCGGTGAACGCGGCGGCGCGAGCCGCTGGGTCGGCGCCGGCGGCGGCGGCGTGGCACTCGAAGTGCCCCTCGTGGAGCAAGCGGCGCTGTTCGCGCGGCTACACCTCGATGTGCTGGGCGGAACCACGGACATCTTGCTCGGCGACCAGCGCGTCGCTGGCAGCGCGGTGCTGTCTCCGAGCGGGAGCGTCGGCCTACAGATTGGGCCCTGACGCCTCGCCCGTGGCTTCACCGGCGCCTCCGGCCCCGCCCGCCCCGCCGGCGCCGGAGGCATCCGGTCCTGCGTCGCTCGTCGGGCCGTCGTTTCTACAAGTGTTCTCGTCGCAGCGCATACCGTCGGGACAATGGCGACTGTCGAAACACTCTCGACAGAGCAACGTCCTGGGCTCGCACACCGGGCGGCGCGGGTCGGTGCAGTGCGCGTCGAGCGAGCACTGCACGCACTCGCCGACGAAACAAATCGGCTCGTCGCGGTCTTCCCGACAATCGTAGTCGTGCGCGCACCTCGCGCAAACGCCGCGCAGCGAATCGCACACCAGCCGCTCGTCCTCGCAATCACGGTCCGCGTCGCAACTCGGCAGGCAACGCAGCGTGACGCGATCGCACGTCAGGTCGGGTGGGCATTCGAAGTTCGGCCCGCATGCAAAACAACGATCGACCCACGTGGGGCAGCCGGGCGGCAGTGGTTCGCAGTTCGTGCCGAAGTCGCTGGAAGGACAGAAGTCGTCGCCGCCGCACTCCGCGTCGCCGCACGAGCTCGAAGAGCCGTCGCGGTTCGCTCCGCCTTGTCCCTGGCCCGAGGCGTCGGTCGCGGCGTCCGCTCCCGCGCTGCCGCCGAGGCCGTCCGCGTCTTCGGAAGCCCGGCCGCCGTCGGGGAGCAAATCGAAGGTCTCGTGGCCGCAGGCGATTGCGGCCGCGTGGCACGCGAACAGACCCGCGGTTCCGAGGACTCGACTCCTGCGCACGGGCGCAAACCTAGCATTCAAAGGCCCCGTTGACGCGGCTCATACGGCTTTTTCGTGGCCTGCCTGCCCATGACTTCGCCAGGGTACTATACTCCGGAGTTCCAAGCATGCCGCGCAGCGTCGCCAGGCTCCGTTCAGTGCCGCTAGCCCAAGACGACGTGGGCGGCGATCTCGCCGGAGTTGCCGCTTCCGATCAAGCGATACCGTCGGACGAAGAGCTCATCGCCGCGGTCGAACGAGGCGATGATAGGAGAGCGGGAGCCCTCTACGATCGGCTCGTGACGGTGGTCGATCACACGCTCTACCGCGTGTTCGGCCGCCGCGAGCCGGACCACGACGATCTCGTTCAAGCCGCGTTCGAGCAGATCGTGCTGACGTTGTCGCGCCAGTCGTTCGCTCGCGCGTGCAGCCTGAAGACATGGGCGTCGACGGTGGCGGCGCACGTGGGCTTCAATGCGCTGCGCTCGCGGACGCGGGAGCGGAACGTGCTCGATAGGGAGACCGTCGTCGACTCCGAGCGCGGCCCGTCCTCGGGAGACTTCGAGCGCCAGGCGGCAGCGCGCTCGCAGCTCGAGCAGGTGCGCGTGTTCTTGCTCGAGATGAAGCCGGCGCAAGCGCAAGCTCTTTTCCTCCACGACGTCCTGGGTCACGATCTCGCCGAGATTGCCGTGATGACGGGCACGTCGGTGGCGGCCGCGCAGTCGCGGCTGGTGCGTGGCCGGCGCGAGCTCTACCGGCGGATGGGAGTGGTTCTCGAAAGGTCGGCTCGTTCGCGCCTCCGCCCTCCGGAGCGGACGTCATGACGGAGTTCGACCCGGCCAAGCTGCTCAAGCAGTGGGGCGGCTCGGTCGTTCCGGTCGAATCGAGCGATCGGGTGACGGCTCGGCGTGCGGACGTGGTTCCGCACATTGCGCTGGCGATGCGGCGCGGCGCCCGCGGCCGTCGCCGGCGTAGCCGCGTCATCGTTGGTTGGTTCGGGTTCGCAGCGGCGGTTTTGCTCGCCGCGGGGTTCGTTCTTTTCGCTCGGTTCGCTTCCGAGCAAACGCCGGACGCCGTCGCGACGCCGAGCCCCGTTCGGGTTGAGTCAGGCGAGCTCTCCCAGGGCGTTGCCGGGCTCGGGCGAGCCGTTCACGCGGGACAAGACGTGGTCGTTGGCCAGCGCCTCCTGGCTCGGGTTCCGAGCTCGCTTTCCGTTGCCAAGGTTACCGGGCTGCGTCTGGAGCGAGACAGCGAGCTATTGATCAGCAAGGTCGCGCAGAAGCAGCAGCTGATGCGCTTGTCACGCGGCCGAATGTCCGTCGACGTTCTGCCCGGCCGCGGCATGGACGTGCGCATCCAGACGCCGGATGCTCACGTCACGGTGAAGGGTACGCGTTTCACGGTGGCCATCGTGCTCGACGAAGGCGCGACGACGACCTCCGTCGCGGTGCAACGCGGGTCCGTCGAAGTGCGCGGTGCGGAAGGACGCCGGCACCTGCTGTCGGCCGGAGAACGCTGGTCGTCGCGCGCAGCACGAAAGGCGGTGAGGGCGACGCCGGCCCTCGTGGCCGCGCCGGAAGAGGCGTTCGTCGAACGCTCGTCCAGAGTTCCCCCGCGCTCGGTGCGGAGCGCCGCGCCGAGAGCCGAAGCGCAGCGGGATACCGGAACAACGCTGGCGGAAGAGAACGCTCTCTTTCACGAAGCTCTGCGCTCGCGAAACCAGGGCGAGGACGCCCGCGCCGTGCAGCTCTTCACGACGCTCTTGTCTCAATACCCACGAACGACGCTGTCCCAGGAAGCCAAGGTCGAACGGTTCCGCGCCCTGGGAAGGCTCGGAAAGAGTCAGCAGGCCGCCGAGTCCGCGCGCCGCTACCTTGCGGAGCACCCGGGAGGCTTCGCTCAGGCCGAGGCTCGGGAGTTCGCGTGGCAGGACGAGCGGCGGCGCGGCACGGCTCAACCGCCGGCGGCGCAGCGCATCGCGCACTGAAGGTCGCCCGGAGCGCACCCACAAGGCGACTTCGGTGCCGCTTTCGGCTGAGCCGGCTTCGAGCCGCCTCCCGTCTCTGGGCGTGAGGACGGGCCGGGGGACTTCTTGGGCGTGTAGCGCCTCTGCACGACCTTTGGCTTGTCGTCGGGCGCTCCCGCGTCCTCTGCTTCGGCGGTGCCCGTTGCCGGCGGCTGAGCTTCGGAAGAAGGAGTGGGAGCGGGCGTCGGCGCGGGCGTCGGAGTCGGTGCTGTCACCGGGACCACGGCGGTCATTGCGGGGGCCGTTTCGTCGGAGCCGCCGGACTTGAGAATCAAGGCGAAGGCCACCAAGCCGACGATCAAGCCGGCGGCAATGAAAAGCCCCAGGCCCATCTTGC
>DASWGX010000055.1:0-9830 GCA_036393455.1 Polyangiaceae bacterium | reverse complement strand
CGCGCCGCTCGCGCGGCGGGGTGCTCTCATGGTTGCCGGTGCGGCGCTCGCGGTGACGCTCGGCGCGTGGTCGGCGCTGCGCGGGCTCGAGGCGCGTCCGGTGCGGCTCGCGATCGAACGCCACGCGCCCGCGAGCCGCCTCGTGATTTCCACGCTTCGACGTTGGAGCGACCGCGACGGGGACGGCTTCAGCGCGTGGTACGGCGGTGGCGACTGCGATGACGCCGATCCTCGACGCTCGCCCGCGGCCGACGACGTGCCCGGCAACGGCGTCGACGAGGACTGCTCGGGTGAGGACGCGAGGCCCATCGAGAGTGCCGCGCCGGCCGCGACGCCCTTGAGCGAACGCGAGTGGATCGCGCGAAAGCTGCCGAAGGACGCCAACGTCGTTCTCATCACGGTGGACACGCTGCGCTACGACCTCGGTTTCATGGGCAACGAACGTCCGGTGTCGCCCGTGCTCGACCAGCTCGCGGCGCGCTCGACCGTTTTCGAACGCAGCTACGCCCTGGCTTCGTACACGGGGAAAAGCATGGGGCCGATGCTGATCGGCAAGTATCCGAGTGAGACGCACCGTGATTTCGCCCACTTCAACCGCTTCGGACAAGAGGACACGTTCGTTCAAGAGCGCCTCTCGCGCGCCGGCGTGCACACCGCCAGCGTTCAGGGGCACTGGTACTTTTTTCTCGAGTCCTACGGACTCGGGCGCGGTTTCGACGTCGTGGACAAGCGCGCGGCGCCGCGCGTCTACCAGGCCGAGGGCGATCGCAGCGTCAACAGCAAGGAGTTGAGTGACGCTGCCATCGAGCTCTTGGAAAGCGAGGTGATGAAGCAGCGCCGTTTCTTCTTGTGGCTCCACTACCTCGACCCGCACGCCGAGTACGTTGCTCACGACGGGTTCGACTTCGGCAGGGACGCGCGCGCTCGCTACGACGGCGAAGTAGCGTTCGTCGACCATCACGTCGGTCGAGTGCTCGACGCCCTGGAAAAGAGCGGATTCTCTGCACGCACCGCCGTCATCGTGACCAGCGACCACGGCGAGGCGTTTGGCGAGCACGGTATGATCCGCCACGGGCGTGAGCTCTGGGAAGAGCTGGTGCGCGTGCCGCTCATCGTGCATGTGCCGGGAGCGGAGCCGCGGCGCGTGAAGGAACGCCGCAGTCTCGTCGATCTGGTGCCGACGCTGCTCGAGCTGTTTCGACTGCCCGCGCCCTCGGGAAACGGTTCCGACTTCGTGAGCGGGCAGTCCCTGCTGGCCGACGTGCTAGGACCTCCCGGCCACGTGCCGCAGCCGCGTCCGGTTTTCGTCGACATGAGCGCCGGCCCGCACAACGCGGAGCGCCAGGCCCTGATCGAAAACGATCTCAAGCTGGTGGCACAGAACGGTCGCCCGCTCGGGCTCTACGACCTCGCGAGCGATCCCGGTGAAAAGCACGATCTGCTGGACGATACGGAGCGCGCCGACGCGATGCTGGAACGCTTCAAGGCCTTTCGGCAGAGCCTTCGGCTCGTGAACGTCAAACCGACGCCGTGAGGCGTCGCGCCAGAACGGCGTGCTGCGCCAAGAGGCCCGGCAAACCGCCGGTGTGAATGAACAGAACGCGGGGCGGCTTCGCTTCGAGCCGGGCCAGTCCGAACAGAGCCTTGCCGCTGTAGACCGGGTCGAGGACGAGCCCCGTCTTTTGCGCCACCTCGACCAGGAAATCGAGCTGCTCGTCGTTCATCACGCCGTAGCGTGGTCCCTTGTGCTCGTCGAAGACGTCGACCGGGCACGCCGGCGCCGGTAAATGCCCGGCGCGTGCCAGCAGCTGACCTCCCTCGCGCACGATGGCCTCGATGCGAAGCTCGAAGCTTTTCCGATCGTCGCAGACGGCGAACGCCAGGACCCGGTCCGCGACGCGCCAGTGCAGAGCGCCGAGGGCGAGGCCTGCCGCGGTTCCGCCGGAGCCGCACGCAACGGCCACGGCGTCGAAACACGGCGGATCGCCGGCGAGCCCGAGATCGAGCTGCCGGCGGACCTCCGCCATAGCCTCGAAGTAGCCGAGCGCGCCGAGCCCGTTCGAGCCGCCTTCGGGGATCACGTACGCGGGCGTGCCGGCTCGCGCGAGCTCGGCGGCGAGAGCGAGCATCGAATGGTCGCGTTCCGAGTATTCGTGCGCGCCGATGAAGCGCACGCGCGCGTTTGCGAGGCGATCGAGGAGCAGGTTTCCCTCGGGCGGCGCCGCGCGCTCTTCCGGACCGGCACGCAAGAGCAGTGTGCAGGAAAGGCCGAGGCGTGCGGCGAGAAGCGCCGTGGCGCGCGCGTGGTTCGACTGAATGCCGCCGCAGGTGATGACGGCGCGGGCGCGGCGATCGACGGCTTCGCCGAGCAGGAACTCGAGCTTGCGGATCTTGTTGCCGGCCTCCGCGCCCGCGGTCACATCGTCGCGTTTGACCCAGATCTCGGCGCCCAGCATGCGGTCGAGCGCCGGGTAGTTCTCGAGCGGGGTCGGCAGGTGCGAAAAGCGCAAACGGCGCGTCACGGCTCTATCTCCATCAAGACGGCGCCGCGCTCGACGCTCTGCCCCGCCATCGCGGCAATTCGGCGCACGACGCCGCTCTGCGCGGCGACGAGCTCGTTTTGCATCTTCATCGCTTCGACGATGGCGACCGGCTTGCCCGCCTGCACTCGCTGCCCCGCGACGACCAGGACCGCGATCACGCGGCCCGGCATGGGAGCGATCACCGCACCGTGTCCGGCGCCGTGCCCGGGCGCCTCCCGCGCCGTGACGGGCCCGCGCCGCGGCGCGATCACCCGACCGGGCAGTCCCCGGGGCATGAGCGCGGAGCCCGAAGCGTCGAACGCGAACTCGCGTGTGGCCGTGTCGACGATGGCGAGAACGAGCGGCGCGGACGTGTCCACCGTGACTCGCCGCGTCGCGCTTGGAGTGCCGGCTCGGGTGGCGTGCGCCGGTGTTACCTCGAAGGAGTCCGCCGAGGTTTGCACGACGTCGAAGACGAAGGTCTCGCCGTCGAGCTCGACGATACGGCGCACCATCAGGGCGCCCTCGGAAGGGGCGGCGACGGATAGGCCGGTTCCGGAGGGTACTCGAGCGCGCCGGAAGGCAACAGCGCTGCGGCGCGCGAGGGGTGCGCCGGGGCACACACCACGGTTACGCGCTGCGGACTGTAGAGCCCCAACGTCACCAGCGTGGCGGCTGCTGTCAGGGGATCGAGCTCGGTCGAGATCTCGGACCACCCGGAAGCGCAGATCCGCTCCAAGTCGGGCGCCGCGCTGGCTTCGATCAAGCCGAAAAGGAAACCGTGGTGCCATGCGTAGTCCTCGCTCGGCGCCACCCGGTGGGGCGGTAGCCCCGAGCGCACCTTGGCGCGAAAGCAGCCCGCGAGCAGAAGCCCGACCAGGCATGCCGCGACGAGGCGGCGCGTCATGGGGCGGCGCACTCCACCGAGACCACGCGCGGCGCGTACAAACCAAGCGTGCCCACAGTGAGCAGCGCCGAAAACCAATCGTGGCCGATACGGATTTTTGCTGCGCCCGCGTCGCCGCAAAGATCACGAAGGTCGCTATCGTTCCCGCCGATGACTCCGAACAGAAAGAAACTCATCCATTCCGTATGCGTGGAGGTGGCGGCGCCAGGCGCCGCCGCCTGGGGAGCACGAAAGCTCGCGGAGCACGCGAGCGGCCACGCACAGGCGACCGCGCAGAGAACGCAACGTGTCATTGGGAAGCGCATCGGGGCGAATCTAACCGAAATCCCGCAGGCTTAGAAACGACGCCTCCCATCGCCGGCCGCCGGTTGTGCGGGAGCCCGCCATTGCGTAAAAAAGGGCTTCGCCGATGGAGCCGTTCGAGCTCGGGCAACAACTTCTGAGCGTCGCTCGCCACGCCGTCCAGACTTACCTCGATGGGCGGCGCGCGCCGCCAACCGTCCATGCGGGGGAAATGGCCGCGGTCTTCGTGACGCTGCGCGAGGTCGACGGCACGTTGCGTGGCTGCGTCGGCTCCCTCTCGCCGACGCAGGCCGACATCATGCTCGAAGCGGCGCGCTCGGCCGTCCTCGCCGCGACCCGCGATCCGCGCTTCGAGCCGGTGCGAGCCGAGGAGCTGTGCGCCCTGCGCTTCGAGGTGAGCGTGCTCGGCACGCCAGAGCCGGTGGCCGGCGTCGCGGATCTCCGCCCCGAGCGGTACGGCGTGGTCGTACGGGATTTGGGTGGCCGGCGCGGCCTCGTGTTGCCCGGCGTGCCCGGCGTGAGCCGAGCGGAAGACCAGGTCGCGATCGCGTGTCGCAAGGCCGGCATCGAAGCTGGAGCGCCGGTGTCGTTGCAGCGCTTCGAGGTCCGGAAGTTCAGCGAATGACTGGTGCGAGCTCGATCCGCCCACGCGGGCGGTGACCAAAACCGCGCCGCGAAACCCGCGACGCAAGCGGAGAACGGTCAGTCGCCGTCGGCGCTCGCGCCGAAGACGCGCCGGCGATAAACGCCCGGCGGAACGCCGATCTCGCGGCGGAAGGCCACGCCGAGTAGCGCGGCGTTGGTGAAGCCGCTCTGTTTCGCGATCTCGGGCAAGGTGAGAGCGGTCGCCGACAAGAGGCGTCGCGCGAGCTCGATGTGGGCACGCCGGACTTCGTGCATGACCGTGCGCCCTAGCACGGCGCGAAAGCGTCGCTCGAGCCTCTGGCGGGTCGTCTTGGCGGCGTTCGCGACCATCGGCACGGTCAGGCGGCGATCGGCGTGGTCGCGGATCCAGGCGACGGCGGCCGCCACGATCGGATCGTCGATCGCGAGCACGTCGGTGGAGCGACGCGCGATCACGCGGTCCGGCGCGATGGCGACACGTTTGCCGGCAATGGCGTCGCCCGCGAGGGCCGATTGCACGAGCCAGGCGGCGGCCTGACCCATGCCGTGCCACGGCACTGCCACGCTCGAGAGCGGAGGCGCCGTGAGCTCGCACTCCAAGGCGTCGTTGTCCACGCCGATCAACGCGAGATCCTCGGGCACCCGCAGATCGGTCGTGCGCGCGTAGCGCGCTACGACGCGCGCCCACGCGTCACAACAAGCGAAGATGCCGCACGGCTTTGGCAAATCGTGGAGCCAAGCCGCGAGGGCGCGAGGGTCCTCCCGTGTGCGGGGCGGCTCGGCTCCGTCCTCCCACCACCCCGGCGAGAGCCGTGCTCCCGCTCGCGCTGCTGCTTGCTGAAAATGGAGGTCGCGTGCGACCGCGAACGGAGAAGCGTCGAAGCGGAACGTCGTGAGGTCGCGCAGACCCGCGGCCAGGAGGTGCTCGAGCGCGCGCTCGGCGATTTCTTTCTCATCGGGGCACACCGAGGCCACGCCCTCGGTGCTGCGGTCGGCGTTGACGGACACGGCCGCGGCGGAGCGTAGGGTGGCGGGCCACGGTCCGCGCGGATCGGGTCCAATGACTGCGGCCGCCGGCGGCCATTCCGCCGCCAGCCAGTCAAGGTCCGCGGTCGAGTGATAGTGCAGCACCGTCCAGCCGCGCTCGTGAGCTACTCCGGCAAAGCCGCGAAGGACGCCGCGCGACCACCCGGACCAGGTGTCGAGCACGAGCAGGATGCGCGGAGCGATCTGGGGCGTAGATGCTTTCTTCGTTTGCACGCGGGGGCGCCGATGGTGCCAGTCAAGCAACGCCGCTGCCACCGGGTAGGCCCCAGAGCAGAACGGCAGGAGACGTGCGCAAGACCGTCCTCACGGCAGAAGAGCACGGCTCGTCCCTGGCTGCCGACTCGAACATGAGAGCAGCGTGTCTTTGCTGTGGGCGCAGCAGGATTTGAACCTACGACTTCGTCCGTGTGAAGGACGCACTCTACCACTGAGTTATGCGCCCGGATGCGGCCGCGACCGCCGCCGGCAAAGGGCGCGTCTATTAGCGCGCGACGTCGCGAGCCGCAAAGGAAACCCGTGCCTTGTGACTTTTGGGGTCGCCCCGAACGGGTTCGTGGCTCGACGTCGAGCCCTTGGTGCTAGAAGGGCAGGCGTTCATGGACGAGACCACTCCACCGGCCGAATCCCTGCCCGCGGATGCGACGGGCTCCGCGCCGCCGGCTCCGGCGCCAAACCCCGCCGGGCGCGCGGATCGCGTGCGCGGGCTGTCCGTAGTCGCCGCGGCGTTCCTGGCAAGCTTGGGACTTTCGTATTGGGCTCGCTCCGCCTCGGAACCGGCGCCGCCGAAGCCACCGGCCGCGCCGATCACGAAAGGGATCGCCGGTTGGCCGAAGGCGGTGGACCCAGTGAAGAACCTCGCGCTCGCTCGTACCATCACGGACCGTACGCTGCTGCGAGGCATCTACGCAGAGGGCGTCACGCAAGACGGCTTGGTGGACGTGACGCGCAAGAAGGGGCGTGTGCGCTACGCGTTTCAGAGCCCTCCCGGCCAGGGACCGCAGCCGAAGCGAGCCGCCGACACCCTGCCCATTCGTCACTACTGCGGCCGGCAGGACGTTCGCATCACGGCGAAAGGCGCATTCGCGGAGCGGGACGTTACCGACCACCCTTGTCGATCGCATCCGGCCGACCCGTTGCCCGAGCCTCGCTGCACGCCCAAGGACGTCTGGGAGCACGCCCTGAAGCGCGGCGCACCGAAGAAAAAGCGAGCAAAAATCGAGTACTACCGGGCTCGGGCGGGTCCGGCGTGGCGCTTCCGGGTTTCGGGTACCGAGCATCGGTTCAGCCTGTATGGCGATTGCGGCCGCGAGCTCACGAAGGCCGAGGCCCAGAACTACGGAGGCTGAGGCCGGCTGTACGGCCTACAAGAAAGGTAGCTTACGTGCTGCGTCGTGCACTCAGCCTGCTGTATACTCCGCCCGGCGGCCGGACGTGCGGCCCCAGTCAAGGTGGAAACGACGACATGAAGAACTATCGCTTGCTCGTAGGACTACTGGCTTGTGGGTATCTGTTCTCGGCTGCTTGCAGTAGCTCGAAGGACGATGACGATGACGGTGCTACTGGAAGCGGCTCTGGCTCCGGCGGAACGAGCTCGGGCTCGGGTGCCAGCAGCGGCGGCACGTCGTCCGGCACCGGCGGAGATGACGCCGGCGCGACGAGCACGATGGCATCGACCGGCGGCGGAACGACGACGGCCATGGGCGCCGGCGGCATGACGACCGGCGCGGGTGGCGCCGACGGCGAGGGCGGCGCCGACGGCATCCCGGAAGGAGGCGACACGGGCATGGGTGGAGCCGGCGAAACCGGCGATCCCGCGTGTCCGGAAGCCCCGGCGCCAGGCGACGGAACCACTTGCACCACGCCCGGACTCGGCTGCGGCTATCCGGTCAATACGTGCAGCTGCGTTGCCGAGACTGGTGAGTGGACCTGCTTCAGCACCGCGGAAGAGTGTCCGGATACGCCCCCCGCGTCTGGGACGGATTGCGCGGAGGAAGATACGGCTTGCGCCTACGGCGAACAGGGAACTTGCGCGTGCCTCCCGCCGGCGTTCGGCGGCGGCCTCGACTGGCAATGCGACGATGGCATCGTGGCCTGCCCCGGCGACGAGCCGGCAGACGCGTCCGATTGCGCCGATTTTGCCACCGGCTTCGAGTGCACCTACGGCGACAGTATCTGCACGTGCGGCGCTGACGACGAGTGGACCTGCGAAGAGGACGACGGTTGTCCCGCCATGGCGCCCGATACCGACGCCCCCTGCGACATTCCGCTCGGCAACGTCTGTGAGTACGCCGGTGGCGGCGGTACCAGCTGCGCTTGCACGGTCAACGGCTGGCTGTGTAGCTGACGTCCTTTCCGGTCGATTGGGCGGGTACGCTAGCCGGCTTGTTCGCCGGCTAGCGTTGCTCGCAGGGCGGACCAGAGCTCGGCTTCCCCTGAGCCGTCCACGGCCGAGAAGCCGATGGGCGGCCTCGAGCCGTGCAGGCCTACCTTTGCGAGTGCGAGACTGCGCCGAGAGCGCGGCAGCTTGTCGATTTTGGTCGCCACGACGAGTGCGGGCACGCGCGTCTTTGCGTCGCGGCGCATCCAGTCGATCAGTTGCTGCTCCTCGACGCCGACGCCGCGCCGGACGTCGACCAGGAGAACGAGCAGAGCGAGCCCCGGTCGGGTCGAAAGATAGGCTTCGATCAACGTGGCCCACTCGGCGATCTCTTGCTTGGAGCGCTTGGCGTAGCCGTAGCCCGGCAAATCGACGAACACCCAGCGTTCGTCGCGGGTCGTCTCCACGCGGTAGCAATTGAGCTGGCGCGTGCAGCCCGGTGTCGAGCTCGTGCGAGCGAGCTTTTTGCGCCCGAGCAAGCGATTCAACAAGCTCGACTTGCCGACGTTGGAACGACCTGCGAACGCGACTTCGAGGCTCGTGGGAGCCGGAAGGTGCTCGAGCGCGCTCGCGCTCGCGACGTGCTCCGCGGAGCGCACGCGCGGCGGCGCTTCACGGGATCGCGTGTCGGCGGGGCGAACGGTCGGCATGGCCCGAGTTCTTGCACGGGAGGACGCAGCGAACCAACTCTGGCTCACCGCGAGCGGCGGAAGCGTCGCGACAAGGGCTCCGCGATCGCGGAGAGCTCGGGACTTCGCAAGGCGCGCGCGAGCAGTAGGAATACGGCGGCAAAGGTGAGGGCGCCGAGCCCACCGGGCAGGAGCTTCGACGCGGCGCCGCCGAACCAGGTGCCGGCCGCGCGCGCGACACCGTACGCCGCCGCTGCGGCGCCCAGGGCGACGCCGAGGGTGCGGGCCGCGGAAACGACGATCTCGACCGTGTAAAGGTCGGGTAGACGGCGTTTGAGCAGCACCCAGAGCAGCAGCATCTGTACGCCGCTTGCCCCGGCCACGGCCATACCGATGCCGACGTGTCCGAACGCGCTTCGGAGCAGGAAAGCCAAGGCGATGAACGTCGCGAGATCGCACGCTGCGACGATGACCGGCGTGCGGGTATCGCCGAGCGCGAAGTAGACGGACACGAGCTGTCGGACTGCCGCCACCGCCGCGATGCCGGCGCCCTGCGCCATCAGCGCCAGGGCCGTCTGATGCGCCGCCGCGCGGTCGAACTCGCCGCGCTCGAACAACATGACGACGAGCGGTTCTGCGAGGGAAAAGAAGAGCAGCGTCGCCGCGATACCCACGAACAGCGTGAGCCGCATTCCGTACGCGAAAGTGCGTGCGATCTCGCGCTCTTCGCCGCGTGCGGCGAGCAAGCTGAGGCTCGGCAGCGTCGCGGACTGAAGCGCCATGACGAAGATGCCCTGCGGAAAGTCGCAGAGCCGGAGCGCCCAGCCGAAGTAGCTCTGCGCACCCACGTCGAGGTCGGAGAGCAAGCGCCGCGCGATCACCACGTCCGCGTAGTAGACACCGATGCCGAGCAAAGTCGGTCCCATGCGGCGCAAAGTTTCACGCACCCCCGCGTCGCTCAGGGAAAGCGCAGGACGTCCGAGAAAGCCGATCGCGGCAAGGCTCGGCCACTGCGCGACGAGCTGCAGCGCGCCGCCCGCGAGAGCGCCGAAGGCCATTGCGAGAATGGCGTCGTGGCCATGCCGCTCGAGGAGCGTGGGCAGCGTCAGCGCCGCCACGATGAACGCAACGTTGAGCAAACCCGGCGCGAACGACGTGACCACGAAGCGCCGGTAGACGTTGAGCGCGGCGACGCCGAGCGCGGCGCTGCCCATGAAGAAGATGTACGGAAATACCCACCTCGTCAGCGCCACGGTGCGCTCGAACTGTCCGTCGTGCCGGTGGAAACCGCCGGCAAAGAGCTCGACCAAAGCGGGCGCGAACACGACCCCGAGCACCGACACGAGCCCGAGAGTGAGCAGCGACAGCCCGCGGAGTTTTTCGAAGAGCTCGCGCGTCGCGCCGTCGCCGCCCTGCTCGCG
>DASWGX010000054.1:0-2692 GCA_036393455.1 Polyangiaceae bacterium | reverse complement strand
CTGATTGCCTGGGGACGCGAGGGGTTGCTCCACGCCGCGCGCCGCTTCGACCCGGAGCGCGGCGTGCCCTTCAGCGTGTATGCCGGCTACCGGGTGCGTGGAGCGATGCACGACGGCATGCGGCGAATGTCATGCCTGCCGCGGCGCGCCTACGAGCGCTTGCGCTCGAAGCGAATCGCGGCCGAGCTCGGCGAGGCCGAGGCGGAGTCGTGCTACGCACGGGCGCAGAGACCGATCGAGCCGGACGCGGCGGATGACGCGCTCGGCCGACAGCTGGCTGCCATCGCCACCGGCGCAGCGCTCGCCACGGAACAGTCCGCAGTCGACGTATCGCGAGTGCCGAGCGATGCGCCGAACGCCGAGGAGGCACTGGCTCAGGCGGAGCTCGCCGAGATCGTGCGCGGCTTGGTCCGCGAGCTTTCCGCCAACGAGGCCGAGCTCATCGAGCGTCACTACTTCGAGGACGAGCGCCTGAGCGATATCGCGAAGAGCCGGTCGATGACGAAGTTTTGGGCGAGCAGATTGCACGCGCGAGCACTTTCGAGATTGGCGAACAAGCTCGGAAACGAGGAATAGCCGGCGGCTTGGGCGCTCTCGCACCGCGCGGTCAGCCGCGTTTTCGCACGCCGCTCGAAATGGCCGTCGACAGCCAGACGGAAAGGGCCGCCGCCGCGTCACCGCTCGCCACGAGCTGGACGCCGCCCGCAGCGGAGGGGCGTTTTACGAGCTCTAGTGCCTTTTCTTTCATGTAGCGGTCGAGGTCTTGGAAATCGAGGACGACGGGGTACGCCTCGCCGTGGATGTCGAGCGAGCGAGCGAGGTGCCGCGGCACGCCGCTCGCTCGCACATAAACGCGGAACGCGCCGCCCTCGGGTGAGCAAAAGACGTCGAGGTTCGGCACGCGCTCTGTTTCGCTCGGCTGAGCCACGGCGTGAACCGTATCACGGGGAACGGAGCCCCGCCGACCCAAAGGCGCTTGGCGCGTCGAACGAAGCCGCCCATCCGCTCTTGCGCTGAAGCTAGCCGATCAACGGCGCGAAGGGTGCGAGCGCGCGTGCGAACTCTGGAGCGGTCTGATAGCGAGCGTCCGGGTCCGGCTCCAACGCACGAAATACGACGGCCTCGAGCTCCGGCGGTACGGGTGCGCGGAGCGAACGCCCGAGCGGAGCGGGGGCCGCGCGGCTGCTCACCGCCGCGTCGAAGGGCCCGCGGCCGGTCAGCATGAGATAGAGAACGAGCCCGGCGGCATACAGATCGGCGCGATGATCGACGTGCTCTCCGCGCGCGGCCTCCGGGCTCAAAAAGCGCGGCGAGCCGACAACGACGCCCGTATCCGTCGGAACCACGAGCGGCGCCGGCGCGTCTGGTTGTGCTCGAGGCAAGACCCGGGCGAGCCCGAAGTCGAGCACCTTGAGCGCTTTCCTGCCGGCGGCCTGGTGCAAGAACAGATTCTCCGGCTTGATGTCGCGGTGCACGATGCCGAGGGCATGCGCGGCGCCGAGAGCCGACAAGAGCTCGACCTCATGGTAGACGGCCTCACCGGGCGTAAGCCGCGAGCGCCGTTCGAGCTCGACGGCGAGCGTGTTGCCGTACAGATGTTCCATCACCAGACACGGCGTCCCATCGGCGGCGATCCAGAAGTCCGTCACCTCGACGATATTGGGGTGCGTGAGCCGCGCGGCGGCTTGCGCTTCGAGCCGCAGCCGGTCGAGGGCCTGGGGGTCATCGCCGTAGCGGGCGTGGAGCACCTTGAGCGCGAAGAGCCGGCCGAGATCCTCGTGCTCCACCGTGTAGACCTCACTCATCGCGCCTTGCCCGAGCCGGGCCACGACGCGGTAGGGCGTGGAGCGGAGCAAAGGCTCGATGGCCCCGGACCTGGAGAGGAAATGCTCAGTCATCAGCACTGGGTCGCGATTCTTTCTACAACAAGAGAGGACCATGTCCGGTTAGGAACCGATCGTGTCGCACGATACACCGCTGCCCGGCTCTGACCTTCCGGCCGGCGACCCCTTCGAGGGGACACCGTACCGAGCCGTGAAGCGCCTTGGGGCGGGGGCGATGGGCGAGGTGTATCTGGTCGTGCACCGGGAGCTCGGGCGACGATTCGTGGCCAAGCTGATGCGCCCGGAGCTGGCGGAGGATTCGAACTTCGTGGCGCGGCTCCGGCTGGAGGCGCGGATACTCGGCAAGCTCGCACACTCGAATATCGTGACGGTGGCAGGGTTCGGAAAGAGCGCGGATGGACGCCTGTTCATCGTGATGGAGTGCCTGAAGGGCCCGACGCTCGGCGAGGAGCTTTACGAACGCCTTTCGCTGCCCGTGGTCGAAGCCATCGACGTCGTGCTTCAGATGCTCGCCGGCCTCGGCGCGGCGCACGCTGCCGGCGTCGTTCATCGAGACATCAAGCCCGACAACGTCTTTTTGCACGAACCGCCGGTCGGGCCGCGGGTCGTCAAGCTGCTCGATTTCGGTGTGGCGCGCGTCATGCCGGGCATTTCCCCGGCCGGCCCGCTACCCCTTGCCGTGCCCACGGACACGGGCGCCGTGATCGGCACTCCGGAGTTCATCAGTCCCGAAGGAGCGCGGGGCCTTCGCGTCGACCACCGTGCCGACCTCTACTCGACGGCCCTGTGTCTGTACGTTCTGATTGCCGGACACGGACCCTTTCACGACGTCGAATCGAACGAGCACA
>DASWGX010000053.1:0-3587 GCA_036393455.1 Polyangiaceae bacterium | reverse complement strand
TGTTGACCGATTTCTTGGGCTACCTCGGAGGCGAAGTGCAGCCCATGGGACGCACAACTCGGCTTCTGTTCAATGCTCACGCGCGCGCCCAGCGCATGGACACCATCGTTCTGACGAACCTGATGTTCGAGACGATCGGGTCCACGACGTACCGCATGGCGCTGCGCCGCGTACCTCACGGCCCCGCGCGGCAAATGCTCGCCATTCTCACGCGCGATGAATCGTTCCATGTGCCGCTCAACGTCCATTTTCTGAGGAACGTCCTCGCGCGAGCTTCGTCCTTCGAGCGCCTGCGCCTCAACGTCCTTTACAACTTGCTCTTCGTGACGCTGGTCGCGCTGCCGCTCGCCAGCCGTCCCAAGGCGCGCGCGTTCGACCGCATCTCGGCCGGCGAATTGAGCCGTGCCTACGCGCGGTACCTGGCGGAACTTTTCGTCACGGAACGGGACCTCGGGCTCCGCCTCGCGCCGCCGCTGCTCTGGCTCTTCGGCTTGAAGCGAGAGGCCCTCGCGCGGGAAGCAAGCGTCGTCAGCGTCGAGGCCGCGGAGCGCGCCGCGGAGCGCGAGCACGTCGAAGTGACGGCGCTCTAGCCGCGCGGCTCAGAACCTGCCCGTCAAGCTCACTCCGAGCGGGGTCACGCGCAAGCTCACCTCGCCGCTCGCGTCGCCTCCCTGGACCTCTTCGCCGGGGGTTCGGCTCGCCGGCGCCAGCGGGCGCCGGAGGTTTTGCGGCAAGGGACGCTCGCGCGTGGTGCGGCGTTCGGGAACGAAGCTCATGTGGGCTTCGACGACGCCCGCGGCCGCGACGACGCCCAGACTCCACGCGGAGACCGTGAGCACGGTTTCAGCGGTATCGACGGCGGTGTTGAGCGCGGGAAGGTCGGTCTGCTCCGGCGTGGCGCCGTCGTCTCGAAACGAAAGCTGAATCATCATCGAACCGATCGCCGTAGCGGTGAGGGCGATCTCACTGGTCAGGAACAAGTAGCCGAGACCGTCGTCGCCGTTCTGAAACTGGCCGACCCCGAACGGCACCCACGCGATCCAGCGTCGATTGCGCTCGACAACGGTTTCTTGCGAGGCCAGCCGGACGAGCTCGAGGTACTGAAGCCGCCGGCGTCGCTCGGCCGCCTCCGCGGCGGCGGCACTCTTGCGAGCTTCCTTGAGACGCCCCTGCTCGGCCTGGGCGATTTCGGCTCGCAGCTCCTCGCGCACCTTGAAGAAAAGGTCGATCACCGGCTCGCCGAAGATCCAATTTTCCGGCGGTTTCATGTTGTAGTCGCTGCGGAGAGCGTCGCGCAGCGGCTGCGCCGCGTCGTCCTTGCGCCCTGCCCGAATCAGGCACGCCGCCTGGTGCAGGCGTGCCCTTTCGATCACCGCCGGATCGCTCAAGCGGTCGTCGGATTTCGGGCTGAGCAGATGACCGAGCTCTCGCGCGCACTCGTCGAACCTGCCCTCGTAGAGGCTCAGCGCGCGCGAGAGCTTGGCCTCGTCGCTGAACGCGGCGCCTTGCTCCGTCGCGTCCTCCACGGCGCTCGGCGGTTCGACGGGTGCGACCGTCTGGGCGCGGGCCAATGCCGGCACTGACGCGAGAATCCATCCCAGAGCGCGAAGCAGGTCCCTGACCGTTAAGTGAACTTCGGCTCGACGCATCCCGGGAGCCCTAGTGGGGACGAACGAACCGCCTAGGGCCAGTTGAGGGCGAAGGTTCGACCGGGGCTCAGGGTGACGTCAATCTCTTTGGGGGGTGCGCCGCTGCCGGGCGGAGGAATGACCGTGCAGCGCCCGGTGACCCGGCCCACGGACATGGGGACGCGCTTGCTCCCGGGACCCGAAAACTGGCCCAGGCTGCCGCAGGTTGCCTGCGTTCCGGTGGGACCGCTGAGCTCGAGCGTGGCGTCTTTGAGCTTTAGTGAACCGCGAACGACCTGCGGCTCGTCGCCCGGCACGACTTCGACGGTCTGAACCGACTTGCCCTCGCAGCATTCCTCGTTCGGCGGCAAAAACTCGAAGGTGTGCACGCCGACCGGCAGGTGATAGAGCGTCGAGAACCAGTCGGGGAACGGGGTACCGTCGATCGTCACGTCGGCGTTCTGCGGCCCCGTGATCAAAATCCGTACGGCTCGCTTCTCGGGTGCAGCCGGCTTGGGACCGGGCCGGGCGGACGAGGCCTGGACGTTGGTCTTCTTCGCCGTCGCCCGCTTCGGGGGCGCCGCGGGACGCGCTCGGGCGCGGGTGGCCGATGCCGCCGGGCTCATGGCTTCGATCCCCTGCGGTGCGGAAGAAGGTACGGCCTTCCTCGGCCCGGCAGGCCCCGCTCGCTCTGCCGCCCGCGACTGGGCACCGTTGACCGCGGCGAACACGACGACCGCGAACAAGGCAAGAGCGGCCACGACGGCCGCGCCGCGCGCCGCGAGGCGTCGCAAACGCTGCACCCGGACAAGGCCTGACACTTGCGCCAAAAGCTCCGGATCGTCGGGTCTCAACGCAAGGGCCCGGTTGAATGCCGAAGCTGCGGCGGCGAGATCGCGGCGCGAGCGCGCTTCGCGCCCGAGCTCCGCCAAGCGCGTTACCAGACGTGGGACGTAGGTCCGTTGGTACTCTTCCGGGTTCGTCAGGTAAGCGGAGAGCTCCTTTTGCGGCGCATCGAAGCCCAGCCGGCCGAGCTCGGCCTTGAGCGCGTCCGCGAGCTCGGCCGCCGTCTGGTAGCGATCCCCTGGCTCGTGCTCGAGCGCGCGCCCGACGATGCGGCTCCACTCGGCGCCGATGGACTTCTCGGCTCTTTCCGCGGCGGTGAAGCTCCCGTCGAGGACCCGCCGGAGGACCTGGGCCGGGTTCTTTCCGTCGAACGGGAGCTTGCCGACGAGGCACTCGTAGAGCAGGACACCGAGGCCGAAGATATCGGCGGAGGCGCATACGTCGCCACCCTCGATCTGTTCGGGCGCCATGTGCGCGGGCGAGCCGAGCACTTGCCCGGTGGACGTCACGCCTTGCGCGTCGAGCAGCTTCGCAATGCCGAAGTCGGCTATCTTGATTCGAGCTTCGGTGGTCAGGGTGCGTTGCGACGCGGTTTTCTCCAGCGCGACGCGGGGCAAGGCAATCAACACGTTCTCCGGCTTGATGTCGCGATGGATCACGCCGTGCAGGTGGGCATGCTCGAGGCCCTGCGCGACCTCGAACACTAGAGCCGCCGCGATTTCCGGCGGCAGGCGCTTGCGCTCGGCGAGCAGCTTTCGCAAGGTCGTGCCCGAGACGAACTCGACGACGAGGTAGCGCTCCGGGTCTTCCGAATCGGAGACGTCGTACACCTCCACGATGTTCGGGTGACGCACTTTGGCCACGGCGCGGGCCTCGCTGACGAAGCGCGCCGCCACCTCCTGATTCTCTCGCAGGTGACGGTGGATCACTTTGATCGCGACCTCGCGATTGAGGCGCTTGTCCCGAGCACGGTACACCGTCGCCATCCCGCCGTGGCCGATCTCCCCGAGCAGCTCGTACTTCTCGAGAACGGGTTGCGACTCGATGGCGGGAGTCAGGGCGCCTCCTCTTCGTGCTCAGACTTCTTCGACGCGCAACGCGTTCGTCGCCCCC
>DASWGX010000052.1:0-9442 GCA_036393455.1 Polyangiaceae bacterium | reverse complement strand
TCCGCGCCTTCCAGGAGGAGCACGTCGACGCCGCGTCGCTCGGCGCGGTCGAGCACGGTGCGAGCGTGCGAGAGAAGTGCGGGCTCGAGCGCAGCGCCGCTCGCTGGCGAGCGACGCGCCGCGCGGCACAAGGCTCCGAGCGCGCCGGCGCACGCGATCGTCCCTGCCCGCTCGAGCAAGGCTTCGAACCGATCCAGGTTTTCGCCGTCGCCCTCGCCCCCGAGCACGACGAGCACCGATGCTTTCGCGGTGCCGGAGAGCCGGGTGAACGCCTCGACCTCTCTCAGCAGCGCCAAGCCCGCGGCGCGTTCCGGCACGAGGCGCGGCAGAGAGCAGAGCGACGCGGTGCGCCGGTGGCACGCGCCGAAGGCGTCGTTGACGTAGACGTCGGTGAAACGCGCGAGCTTCGCAGCGAAGGACTCCTCGTCGCGCTCTTCTTCTTCGTGCCGTGCCAGGTTTTCGAGCAGACAAAGTTGGCCCGGCCTGAGCTCGGCGATAACCTTCTTGGCCGCGTCGCCCACGGCATCGTCCGGAAGCAGCACGTCGAGGCCGGTCATTTCCGACAGGCACGTCCCCACCCACTCGAGGCTCGGCGGCTCGTACCCCGGTTCGAAGGCGGGCAGGTCGGCAGCAACGACGACGCGGGCGCCCGCGCCTCTGGCGTGCTCGAGCGTGGGCAAGCTCGTGCGCAAGAGCCCGCTATTCGCGAGCTCGCCGGCGGCGTTCACCGGCGGGCCCAGGAACAGCCGAACCAAGACGCGCCGATTGTCGAGCTCGACCCGGTCGATGGATTGAACGCCGAGAGCCGCAGTCATGCGGCGCTACTTCAGAGCTTCTTCGCGACCAGGAGCGCGAGGTCGATCATCCGGTTCGAGAAGCCCCATTCGTTGTCGTACCAGGAGAAGAGCTTGGCGAAACGGTCCCCGATGACCTTGGTCTGCGTCGCATCGAAGATGCTCGAGCCCGGGTGCCCGATGAAATCGCCGGAGACCAACTCTTCGTCGCAATAGTAAAGAAACCCTTTCATCGGGCCGCTCTCCGCCGCAGCTTTCATGGCCGCGTTGATGTCGCCGACGTTCACAGGCTTCTCGGTGGTCAGCGTGAGATCGACGAGCGAGACGTCGACCGTGGGTACCCGCACGGCGAGGCCGTCGAACTTGCCAGCCAGGGCCGGAATCACCTCGCTCAGCGCCTTGGCGGCGCCCGTCGTGCTCGGGATCATGTTTACGGCTGCGGCTCGCGAACGCCGCAGGTCGCCCTTGCGGTGCGGCAGATCGAGCAGGCTCTGATCGTTCGTGTATGCGTGCACGGTAGTCATGAGCCCGCGCTCGATTCCGAACCGGTCGAGCATGACCTTGGCCACCGGCGCCAGACAGTTCGTGGTGCAAGAACCGTTCGAGACCACGGTGTGTTTGGCCGCGTCGTAGTCGGAGTCGTTGACGCCCATGACCAGGGTCTTGTCGTGGTTCTTGGCGGGCGCACTGATGAGCACCTTCTTGGCGCCGGCCTCGACGTGCGCCAGCGCCTTGGCCTTGTCCGTGAAAAGCCCCGTGCATTCGAGCACGATGTCGACGCCGAGGCTCTTCCACGGCAGCTCCTTCGGATCCTTCACGGCAGTGACGCCGATGTCCCTGCCGCCGACGCTGATTCCCTGGTCGGTCGTCCCGACCGAAGCGGCGGTGAAGGTGCGATGGATCGAGTCGTACTTGAGCAGGTGGGCGAGCATCTTCGGATCGGTCAGATCGTTGATGCCGACGACCTCCAGATCGGTGACGTTGCGCTGGACGAGGGCTCGAAGCACGCAGCGTCCGATTCGGCCGAAGCCATTGATGCCAACTTTGGTTGCCATGATCTCCTCGCACTTTGCTTCTGACGCGCAGGCGCCGGGGGAACTCGCGATACCGATCGAGAGCGCTTGCGGGCGCCGGCTCGAATTTCGGCGGGAAGCTAGCGGGCGGCGGGGTGGCGGTCAAGCTCGGGTCCGGAGCCGGAGTGGCGGCGCTAAACATCGATCCAGGTTGCGGAATTCCCGGCCCGGCACGCGCCGCCGCGAACGGCCGTCGGCGTTCAGGCGACGAACGAACCGATTCGACGAAAGCGTCGGTAACGGTCCTCGCGGACTTCGGACGGCGATAGCCCGTCGAGTGAAACCAATGCCTCGAAAAGGGCGCGATCGAGCATGCTCGCCGCCGCGTCGTGGTCGTGGTGCGCGCCACCGGGGGGCTCTTCCACCACCGCGTCGACGACGCCGAGCTCCAGCAGGTTCGGCGCGGTGATCTTGAGGCGCTCGGCGGCTTCGGGCGCGCGCGCCGCATCCTTCCACAGGATCGCGGCGCAACCCTCGGGAGAGATCACCGAGTAGTAGCTGAACTCCAGGACCAGCACGCGATTGGCAACGCCGAGCGCGAGCGCACCCCCGGAGCCGCCCTCGCCGATCACCGTCGTCACGACGGGCACCTCGAGGCCCGCCATGACTTCCAGCGCGGCGCCGATCGCTTCACTCTGCCCGCGCTCCTCCGCTTCAATGCCGGGGAATGCCCCGGGAGTGTCGATGAAGGTAATGATCGGCAGCCGAAAACGCCCCGCGAGCCGGTAGAGGCGGATCGCCTTGCGGTAGCCTTCGGGGTTCGGCATTCCGAAGTTCCGCTTCAGGTTTTCCTTCGTGCTGCGGCCTTTCTGATGCCCCACGACGACTACGCTGCGGCCGTGATAGCGACCGAGGCCGCCGACGATAGAGGCGTCGTTGGCAAAGCGCCGGTCGCCGTTCAGCTCCACCCAGTCCGTGATGAGCCGCTCCACGTAGTCGAGCGTGTAGGGCCGGCTCGGGTGTCGCGAGAGCTGCACCTTTTGCATCGGTGACAACTTCGAGAACACTTCGCGCGCCAGCTTGGCCGCCTTGTCCTCCAGGCGCAGGAGCTCGGGTCCGAAACGCTCGTCGGCGCGCGCGAGCGCGCGGAGCTCACGCACGCGCATGATGAGCTCCACGACGGGTTTTTCGAAGGCGAGCACGTGCGCCACGGGCGCCGAGCTTGTCGCGAAGCTGCTTTCAAGTCGAGAGCGGAGAAGGCGATTCGCTGATGCTACGCGTCAACGAACGCCTACAGGCTCAACCAGTCCGAGTTTCGCATGCGAACGAACCGGTTCGGGCGCGTAACCAGCTGCGCTGCGAAGCCAGGCTCGCAGAGCCCGGGTACGCCGGCGCGGTCAAGTAGTGCCGACGGCGGCGGGTACGGGAACCGACGCAAGTGGCGTCTTGAGATTGAAGACGCGGAATGGCTTCTCTTTGTTCTTGAGCTGCGCCGGCTTGAGCTCCTCGGTCTCGAACTTACCGCCGAGCTTGGCGAGCGTGTCCTCCGAGACCAGGATTTGCCCGGCCTTGGCGATGCCGCACAGGCGCGCGCTGGTGTTGGCGGTATCCCCAATCACCGTGTAGCTGAGGGCGCGAGAGCTCCCGATGTAGCCCGCGACCACCGCCCCCGTGTGGACGCCCATGCCCACGGCGAGCGGCGGCTGATCGCGTTCGATGCGCTTGCGGTTGAAACGAGCCAAGACCTCCATCTGCTCGAGCGCGCAGCTCACGCTGCGCACCGCGTCGTCGGGGTGCTGCACCGGCGCGCCCCAGAGCGCCATGATGCCGTCGCCCATGAACTTGTCGAGCGTGCCCTCGAACTTGAACACGGTCTCGACCATCTGCTCGAAGTACTCGTTCAGCATCTCGACGATAAGCTCGGGATTCGCCTTTTCGCTCATCGCGGTGAAGCCGCGGATGTCCGAGTTGAACACCGTGCACTCGCGCACCAGCTGCCCGCCCTTCTTGACCTCGAGCTCGCCGGACAGCACGCGCTCCGCGATGTTCGGGCTGAGCAGGCGGCTGAACCGCTCGCGGTTCACGATTTCCTGCTCGATCTTCTTTCCCAGGATGTTGATCTCGATGAACATCGCAGCCTGCGCGGCGATGGCCGTCACGATCTCCAGATCCTTGTGCTGGAACTGAGCTAGCGTTTCGCTGTCCAGCCAGAGCACGCCGAGGATCTCGTCGTTGTGCAGGAGCGGCGCGACGATCGCGGAGCTGATCCGGTTCAGGATCATGCTCTTGCCCTTCGACGCCGCGAAATCCATGGCGGCGTCGTGGGTGAGCACGGTGGCTCGCTCCTGGATCACGTGATTCATGATGGTGGACGAAACGGCTATCTGCGAGTTCGAGCCGTCGCGGCGGAGGCTCGCGCCCGGAACCAGCTGCCCGCCGCTGTCCATCAGGAAAATCACGCCGCGATCCGCGCGCACGAAGCGGAAAATCGTCTGCAGAATCTTGTTGAGCAGCGACGGCAGCTCGCGTTCGAGCGCGATGGCTCGCGACAGCTCGTGCGACAGCCGCAGCCGTTCGTAGTCCTGCGCGAGCTGTTCTCGGTTCTGGTGAATTTGATCGTACGGAGAGAAGCCTTTCTGCGTGGCGGCGATCTGCGTGCCGATCGAACGCGCCTTGTCGGTGACGTCGACCTGCATCGAGGCCGGCGGGGGAAGGCTCGAAATCGCGGGCGGCGAAGAACCGGCGGCCCCCGGGGACGCGAAGGCAGCTATGGCCGCGGTGCCCGTCGCGCTCGCTGGCGGCGGCACGCTGCCCATGCTGGGGCGGTTCACCGTGGCTGGGCTGCCCAGGCTCTGGGGTCCTCCGCCTTGCCAGCTGGTCGCCGGCTGCGGCGGGGACACCGGCACCGACGACCCGTCGTCGAAGCGAGCTCGCGTGGCGCCGAGGGCGATCTCGTCTCCGTGGCGCAGCGCACGCTCGCCAGCCACGCGCTCCGAGTTGACGTAGGTGCCGTTCAGACTCCCAAGGTCGCGCAGCACGAACGAATCTCCGCGGCGCTCGATCGTGCAGTGTTCCTTGGACACGATCTTGTCCAGGAGCTGAATCGAATTCGAAGGGTGCCGCCCGAGGGTATTGTGCGCCTGCAGATCGACCACTTGCTGGCCGTGGGGGGAAGCGAGCAGAATGCGCGCCATTACGACACGAGGAGGCTACCTTTGGTCCCTCGGAAGGACAACCCGGAGTCGAGAACCCCACGGCTGACGCGTCTTTTGGCCTTGGTTTGCAAGTGGCGGGGCCCCGCTCTGCGCGCCGAGCCCTTTCCCGGGTTCGGATGGTAGGCTCGGAGCCCCATGAGTCCTCGCTGCATCGTCGCCATCGACCAGGGCACGACGGGAACGACCGCGCTCGTGCTTGGGGAAACGGGTGAGACGCTCGGCCGCCACAACCAAGAGTTTCCGCAGTATTTTCCGGAGCCGGGCTGGGTCGAGCACGAACCCGAGGAAATCTGGCAGTCGGTCGTCGGCGCCGTCGGTGAGGCGCTGCACGCCGCCGGCGTGCGCGGCGATCGGGTGGTTGCCGTCGGCATCACGAATCAGCGCGAGACGACGCTGGTCTGGGACCGCGAGACGGATCGCCCGCTGCACCGGGCCATCGTGTGGCAGGACCGGCGCACCTCCGCTCGCTGTGCGGAGCTCAAGCGCGCGGGACACGAACCCGACGTGCGCCGCGCGACGGGGCTCGTCATCGATCCCTACTTTTCGGGCACCAAGCTCGCGTGGCTGCTCGACCACGTCGACGGGGCACGGGCTCGCGCGGACTCCGGAAAGCTCGCCTTCGGAAGCGTCGATTCCTATCTGGTGTGGCGCCTCGCCGGCGGCGCGTCCGGAAAGGCGCCGCACGTCACGGACGCCACCAACGCGTCGCGTTCACTCTTGATGGATCTCGAGACGCTGAGCTGGCACTCGGGCATGTGCCGGCTGCTCGGGGTCCCCGAGGCAGTCTTGCCGCGCATCGTCGCTAGCGCGGGGCTCGCCTGCACGACGCGTGGTTTTTCGCCGCTTCCGGACGGAGTTCCGGTGAGCGGCCTGGCCGGCGATCAGCACGCGGCGTTGTTCGGGCAGGCCTGCTTCGATCTCGGCGCCACCAAGTGCACCTACGGCACCGGCGCCTTCGTGCTCGTGAACACCGGGTCGGCGCCCGTGCGGAGCGCCTTCGGGTTGCTGTCGACGCTGGGTTGGAAGATCGGTGAAGAGGTCGTCTACGCACTCGAGGGTAGCTGTTTCATCGCCGGCGCGGCGGTGCAGTGGCTCCGCGACGGCCTCGGCTTGATCAAAGCCTCGAGCGACGTCGAACCGCTGGCTCGCAGCGTGGAAACGTCGGGGTCGGTGGTCTTCGTCCCGGCGCTGTCGGGGTTGGGAGCGCCGTACTGGGACCCGGACGCCCGCGGCCTCATCACCGGCATTACTCGCGGCACGACGGCCGCGCACCTCTGCCGCGCCACGCTGGAAGCCATCGCCTTTCAAGTGGACGATTTGCTGCGCGCCATGGAGCAGGATTTGGGCCGTCCGCCAACGGCTCTCCGCGTCGATGGCGGCGCCTCCGCCAATGACCTCTTGATGCAGTTTCAAAGCGACGTCTCGGGGCTGGCGGTGGAAAGGCCGGAGGAGCTCGAGTCTACGGCGCGCGGAGCGGCGATGTTGGCTGGAATCGGCGCCGGTGTTTTTCGCGACGGGCCGGACGCCGCCCGAGCCTTGCGCGTCGAGCGGCGCTTCGAGCCGTCGATGGGTTCGGCCGAACGCGCGGCGGCCCGGAAGCGTTGGGATGATGCGGTGCGTCGTACCCGGTCGTCGGGCGCGCCCCAAAATGAGGTACAAAGGTAGGATGACCGACGAAACGGGCACGAAAGGGGGCCGACCGTGCCAGGTGCCCGTCGATTGGGAAGCGTTGGAGGACGCGTTCGAAAACAACGCTCCCGAGGTGCACAGCTACCTGCACCTCGAGACGGGCGAGGTCTTACGCGTCGTCGACGGCATCGCGGACCCGGAAATGCACGTGAGGATCGCCAGCGACCCAACCTACCTTCGCATCGAACCGGTCAGCTCGCGTGAACAGTACCGGTGGATGGAGCGCTTCATCCCGATGGTGGAGCGCGGCGATCTCCGAGATCGACTGGGCGCCGCCATCGACGGCAAGGGTGCCTTTCGACGCTTCAAGGACGCTCTGATGGCGCACGGCAGCGAGCGAGAGCGCTGGTTTGCCTTCCGCAGCGAGCGCTTGCGCGTATTCATGGAGGCGTGGCTCGGCGCCCACGCTCTCGAACCCGTGGCGCGGACCACGCCCGGCGCCGCCGCGCCGGCGGCGCCGGAAGGCGACGCGAGCCTCCAGGAACAGCTTGCGGGGCGTCGTAGTCGCAGCGCCGAAGCGTTGCGCCGGCAGCTTCGGGAGCTTTCCGAAACACTCGGTGCGCGCGACCTCGAAAAAATCACGACGTTCGCCGAGTTCGTGAAGGCGAAGCGCGTGGCTCGCGTCTACTCGCAGCGCGCGGAAACGCCGCCGCCCGCCGAGGGAGCGACTGCCGCGCCATCTGCAGACGACGACGAGGAGCCGAGTCCTTCGTCGCGACGGCGCACCGCCGCCTGGTAGTGGCATGCGTTGGTCGTTCGCGCTGGGTGTCGGCCTCGCGCTGGCGTGGGCCCCGACGCCCGCGACGGCCGAGTCGGTCGTCGTCGACCGCACACTCGTGCGCTTCACGGCGCCGGAGCTGGGCGGCGCGCGTCGGCCGAGTTTCGTCTTCGAGCGGGAGCTCGCCTTCGAGGCGCGCCTCGAGGCGCTCGGCGATCCCGACCACGCCGGAGTCGAGCCGTTTCGCGATCGCCACGTCACGAGCGCGCTCGAACGCCACATCGCCGAAACCCTGCTCAGCCGCCTTCACATCGATCCCGAGCCGAGCGCCGTCGAAATCGCCGCACAGGCTCGGGCCGCGCGCGTCATGCTGGTCGAGCGCGTCGGCGGAGTCGAACGGTTGGAGGCAGCGGCCCGCGCCGAGCAAATCTCCGAGCTCGAAGTTCAAACCCTGTTGCGACGGCGCGCGCGGGCCAGTCTCTATCTCGATCGAATGGTGGCGCCAATGTTGCGGCCGACACAATCGGAGCTCCGTACCTTGCACGCCAGCCGGCAGACGCCGTTCTCGACCGCGCCGTACGAGGACGTCGAACCGCGCTTGCGGCGCTGGTACGCTGGCCAGCGCCTGGCGAGCGCCGTCTCTGCCTACTATCAGGGCGCGCGCGCGCGCCTCAAGGTACACTTTCTCCACGCGCCTCCCGCCGGGAGCCGATGAAGAATGGCGGCGCCGGGCAAAGGGAACGCGAGGAAGGTCGTTCTGGCCGCGATGGCGGGCAACGGCGCCATCGCGGTGTCGAAGTTCGTCGCGGCCTGGCTCTCGGGCAGCGCCACCATGTTGGCGGAGGGTGTCCACTCCCTCGCCGATACGGCGAATCAGGCGCTCTTGCTGCTCGGGATGCGGCTTTCCAGGAGCGAGAGCTCGGAGCTCTACCCGCTCGGGCGCACCAAGGAGAGCTACTTCTGGGCGTTCATCGTTTCTCTGGTGTTGTTCTTCCTCGGCGGCGTCTATGCGATCCACGAGGGCGTCCACAAGCTGAACCATCCCGGCGAAGCGCTCGGCTCCCCCTGGGTGGCCATTGTCGTGTTGGTCGCCTCGATCGGCTTCGAATCGTTCAGCTTCTATGTCGCGGTGCGCGAGTTCAATCGCGGCCGCGGCGGTCGCGGTCTCCGTCAAGCCCTGTTTCACGGCAAAGACCCGACCATTCCCCTGGTGCTGCTCGAAGACGCCGGTGCGGTCGGCGGGCTCGTGATCGCGCTGATCGCCGTCACGACCTCCTGGTTGACCGGCAGCGCCGTCGTGGACGGCGTGGGCTCGATCGTGATCGGCGTGCTCTTGTGCGTGATCGGGGTCGGCCTCGCTCACGACACGCGGAGCCTCCTCATCGGCGAAGGCGCCACGCCGGAAGCGTGCGCGGAGGTCCGTCGTATCGTCGAGTCGAGCGAGGGCGTGGAGGCGGTGAGGCAGCTGCTCACGCTGCACCTCGGGCCTGACACCGTCCTCTTGGCGCTCAAGGTGCGCTTCCGCCCGGGACTGAGCGTTTCGGAACTGGAGAGCGTGATCGATCGGCTCGAGACTGCCGTGCGCGCGGAGCAGCCCGAGATGAAGCGCATCTTCGTCGAGGCGGACGGGGACTACGATGCGGCTCGCGCCGCGCCGGCGGCTACCACTTGACGGTCACGGACGGCGGCTGGATTTCCGTTTCGGCTTGGCTCAGCGCGACCGTCAGCTTCACGCTGACGGAGCCGTGGGGCGTTTCTTTGAGATTCAACCCTTTGACCGCCGTGAGATCCGCCTGCGGTATCACTTGCTCGGCGCGCAGCGCGCGCACCACCTCGGGCGCTCCGATCACGGTGACGTCCGCGGTGCGCGGGTTCGCTACCGCGCCCGGCAGTCCGACGATCTCGACCGGTCGTTCCGCGAACTTGGATTCGCTGACCCGGCGCGCGATAGTGACCTTCACCGTGGCGCTCTGCGGCCCGATGTAGCCCACCCGGTTCGGCGGCGCATCGATG
>DASWGX010000051.1:0-11847 GCA_036393455.1 Polyangiaceae bacterium | reverse complement strand
CGCCTGTGCCCAGGTCGAGTGCACGGGGGACGACCCTGGGTTACGCTGACGCCGCGATGGCAGAAGCAGCACGGGCTGAGCAATACGAGCGTGAACGGCTGTTCGTATCGTTCTGGAACGTCTGCCTCGAGAACCTCCCGGAAGGCTCGTTCATCCATCGCCGCGTGGCGCCGGACGACGCCCGCCGACTCATCGACGAGGCGCGCCGGGCAGGCACCCTGAGCGGCGTGAGCCAGGAGGATCTCTTCGCGCCCTACAAGAAGCGCGACAAGCGTGACCATGGCAAGCTCTGCCACGTCCTCGGCAAGCACCACGGGATCGCCTTGTCGCTACGGGACTTCGTCATCAGCGCCGAGGACGAAGGCGAGCATTACCACAGCATTCATCCTCTCCAGCTCGTGGAGGTTGGCGACGCGAGCCGCCTGCTGGTCGTGAGCTGCTACTATTCGCTGCCGCGGGAACGAAAGAGAGGCGCGCTCGATTTCGACATCGATCCCGAGTCGGTCACGTTTCACTTGTTCGAGGCGATCGACTCGCCTGATCGTCCGTAACGGGTCGGGACCGCCCTGCCCTTCACGGATCATTCTCCGAGAGCGCGCGCTCGAGCCACGCCGGGCCTGTACCGTGGCGAACGACTCGCCCGTTCCGTGCCGTAGCGATGAGCCGCGGCGCGGCCCATGGCGCCGTAGAATCGTACACGCGCACACGTTCGAAGACGCCAAACGCTTTCCGCAGATTCACGATGCTTGCCGCATAGATCGCACGAATGTCGCGTTCCGATGCGCCATGACCACCTGCCTGGGCCCTCTGGAGGACGCGCGCGATGTTCTCTGCTATCGAGTCTGTCGCGATGAACAGGAGCTCTGTCGCAAAGCTCCGCTTCCGAGCAAACTCGGCCTGTTCGGTTGCGGCTGTCGTCCTGAGCGTCGTCTCCACTGCGAACGACTGGCGCTGATCGATGTGTTGTTGCACGAACTGCTCGCACTCCTTCGCTACGGCGCGACGAACACCCCGCGAGATCGCACGGTAGCTTCCCTGGATCTGCGCGCAGCGGTCGTCGATATTGAACGAGTCCACGCCGAATGCGATCACCGGGAAATACGTTGTCTTGCCGCTGCCCGGCGGTCCTGCGACGACGAGCATGCGTGGACGTTCCATTCGTCGCTACCCGGTCTCGAGCGTCGCGTCCGAGTCGGGCCGCATGTCGGGCGGCAGCTCGGTCGACACGAGCTTACCCTCCGCGTCGATGATCCCGAGCCGCTCGAGGCGGGCGCGCGCCGCCGCAATCCGTGCCGATGCGAGGCTCATCAAGCGCCGTTCCCACTCCGATCGATCCTCTTCGAGGTCGAGGTCGAGGTCGTCGAACGGCGCGCTCGGGATCAGCGAGAGATCGTGCTCCTGAACCGCCATGCCCTCAGCATGCCCGACGCGCTCGCCATCGGCCAGAACTTGGAACAGAAGCGAGTCGTAGGTTCAAAGCGGGTCAAAAACACGAAAGGCCGTGAAAGCACGGCCTTTCTCAGGGTTGAGCGGGCTTGCAACTCGACTTACCAAACACGGAAGTTCCGGACGTTTTTGAGTGCTGGGTGCCGTTCGACCCCGACGTGTACATCTTTCGAAGCGTGGAGCACGGCGTGCTGCTTGCTCCGGGCGTGGTGAGTGCCGCGTTGGACGTCGCCGAAATGCACTGGGTTCCACTGCTGGAGCTGCGGAAGCACTACCGAAGCCGCGCGGCCGAGCGTTCCCTCCTCTCCGATGGAGCCTGCTGAACGCCGACGCCACCGCCTGCGCGAAGCCGTTCGCGGTTGCCGTCCTGGCTTCCCGCCTTGCCTTTCACACCATCGACTCGTTCTCGCGGCCTACCCGGAGCGCCGCGCCTCGGGGTCGAAGCACGCCCTTTTCACCCTGCACCATCCGCGCCACGGGCAGGCAAGGAATGCTTCTGCGCATCGCGCCGAGGTCCGCGCGACCCGATCGAGCAGTCAAAAAAATGGCTGGTGCGACGCGGCCCATCCCACCGTAGACTGGCCGCGCACGGGCCGTGGATGGACGCTGTTTCCCACATCTGGAAGTTGGTTCCTGGACTCGTCCTCGCAGCGCTCCTGGTTGGTCTCCTCGTCGCTCTGTCGCTGCGGGCTCGCCGCCGACTCGCAGCGCTGGAAGCCCACTGGCGCGGGTTCGCGAGCACACGGCCCCTGACGCTGACCGGGCAGTCCGGCCCCGTGTGGCTGGATGCGAGGTTCGGGAATGCCCCACATCTCCATGGCGAGGTTGGCGGTAGACGGGTCGATGTACGCCCTTACAGGAGATGGAAGCGCACGGCTTTTTTCGAGACGATCGGCTGGACTCCGATCGCCGCTACGGGCAGGGGCCCCGTCCCGGAAACCGAGATCGATCCCGGAGCGGCGCCCACGCTAGCTTGGCTGATGGAGCAGCGGAGCGGTATCGCGCTCGAGGTGTGGCCGGACGGGCGCGGCGGGCACATCCTCACGCTGGTGTGGCGTGGGCTGGAGAGGGACGCTTCGGTGTTGGATGCGGCGATCGCGCTGTTGGCAGCAGTCGCGGCGAATCCACCGAAGCGGCTCGGCGAGTTGCCGTGGCACGAGCGTGCGCCGTGGGGCGGCGGATGATGTGCGAGACGCCCTGTGGGCTGAGGGCGTAGTTCCAATCGCCATGAAATTTGTTTGTCGGCAGTGATCAGCAGCTCCGAAGCGTTTGGGTAGGCGTAGCGACCCATCCGACACCACGAGCGCCAGATAGACTCCACGGCGAACTCAGCGGTGTCGTGGTCGATGCCGACGTTGACCCAGCCCTCGTTGCGGGCGACGTCGTAAACGCCGTACGGGATGGCCTTGCCGAGCTCGGCGTCGATGAAGTCGTGGACGCGCACGCGCTCGGGCTCACCCGCCCGCTGCCACTCCTTGCCGCCGTTGCGTGCAGCCGCAGCGCCACAGTGCCGGGCACCAAACCGAGACGAGACTTCGACCGAACGAGGCCGACGCTGAGCCGTGGGATACGCGACACGACTCGCGCAGGCTACCCGAGCGTTCCCGAGCGTGCCCAGTGCCCAAGCATAGCGGCCGTCAGTGGTACACCGCGAGCATGCAGCTCACGGCGGCAGCCGGCTTCGATCCAGCGCTCCCACTCGTCCGCGGGGATCCCGTCCGGGAGCACGCCAGTCTCCATCCACCGAAGGATGGCGGCGCTGGTGTTGACGTCGAGGATCTCGTCGTCCGAGACGTCGTTCGCGCGTGCGGCACGTGCTGCGTCCATGATTGGAATATGCACCCTATTGCCTCTTCACGACCAGAAAGCCGTCGAGAGGCGCGCTCGAAGTCGCAGGTTCCAAGCGGGTCAAAAACACGAAAGGCCGTGAAATCACGGCCTTTCTCAGGGTTGCGCGGGTAGGATTTGAACCTACGACCTTCGGGTTATGAGCCCGACGAGCTACCAGGCTGCTCCACCGCGCGGCAATTGGGAGCGGGAGGCTACTCCGGGAGCAGTTCGTGTCAAGGTCGGCTGCGGCTAGCTCCGCTTCGGCCAGCGCCCTCGTCCGCGGTTGACACAGTGGGGCACGGCGGCTAGAACAACCCGGCCTCAACACTGACCCTTACGTAAGGGTTATAGGTTCCGCTCTGACTACATCCGCCCCCTGCGAGTTTCGCCTCGGGGCAGGCCTGGAAAACCCGAAAAGTGCCGATAAATCGCCGCCGTCTGACCGTTCTGGACGCCCCGCCCGCCGCGGTTGGGGCTGTCCGCTCGGAGCTCGAGTGGGTGATGGCGGGCCACGGGGAGAGCGGCGGGGCGGCGGAGGAGAGCACGCCGCTCCTGGTCGGGGACCTGGCCAAGGCGACGGGGAAGACGGTCCGCGCGATCCACCTCTACGAGGATCTTGGGCTCTTGAAGCCGGCGGATCGATCGAAGGGGCGCTACCGGTTGTTTACGACGGATGCGCTGGTACGCGTCCGCTGGATTACGAAGCTCCAGAGCCTCGGGCTGTCGCTTTCGCAGATTCAAGACATCGCGCGAAGGCTGGAGGAAGAGCCGTCGGCGCGGGACGTCGCGGCGCGCCTGCGCGATATCTACGCGACGAAGGTGGTGGAAACGCGGGCGAAGCTCGCCGAGCTCAAGTCGCTCGAGCGGGAGCTCGAGGCGACGCTGCAGTTCTTGTCCATTTGCGAGTCGGCGTGTCCTTCCGAAGCCCCCACGCATTCGTGCCCGACCTGCGATCATCATCCAGAAACGTCCACTACGCCGGAGCTGGTGGCGGGAGCCCAGATCCCGACAGCGCCAGCCCAATAGGGGAGCGAGAGACTTTCATGGCCGTCAAGCTGCCCATCTATCTCGACAATCACGCCACGACGCGGCTCGATCCGCGGGTGCTGGACGCCATGCTGCCGTTCTTCACGGAGCAGTTCGGCAACGCGGCGAGCCGGACGCATCGATTCGGGTGGGAAGTGGAAGCCGCCGTGGACGACGCGCGAGACACCATTGCCGCTTTCATCGGCGCGGAGTCCGGCAAGGAGATCGTCTTTACGTCGGGCGCCACGGAGAGCGACAACCTCGCCATCAAGGGCGCGGCCGAGTACTACAAGAGCCGGGGCAATCACATCGTGACCACGGTGATCGAGCACAAGGCCGTGCTCGATTCGTGCAAGCGGCTCGAGAAGGAAGGCTTCGACGTCACCTACGTGGGGGTGGGAGAGGACGGTATCGTCGATCCGGCCGCAATCGAGGCGGCGCTGACGGACAAGACGGTTCTGGTCAGCGTGATGCTGGCGAACAACGAGGTCGGGACGATTCAACCGCTCGAGGCCATCGGGCAGATCACGCGGCAACGCGGGGTCTTGCTGCACTGCGACGCGGTGCAAGGCATCGGCAAGACGCCGTTCGACGTCCGCAAGACGAACGTTGATTTGGCGTCGCTGACGGCGCACAAGATTTACGGGCCCAAGGGCGTCGGCGCGCTGTACGTTCGGCGCTCACGGCCGCGCGTGCGGCTCGTCGCGCAGATCGACGGCGGGGGCCACGAGCGCGGCAATCGTTCGGGGACGTTGAACGTGCCGGGCGTCGTCGGGTTCGCGAAGGCGTGCGAGCTGATGCGGCTCGAGGGCGCCAAAGAAGCGGAGCGCCTGCAAGGGATGCGAGACTACCTCTTGCGGCGTTTCGAGCAGGAGCTCGGCAACGTGACGCTGAACGGGCACCGCGAAAAGCGGCTGGCCGGCAACCTGAACGTGAGCTTCTCTTTCGTGGAAGGGGAAGGCTTGATGATGGCGATCAAGGACGTCGCCGTCTCGAGCGGTTCGGCGTGTACCAGCGCGAGCCTGGAACCGAGCTACGTGCTCCGGGCGATGGGCCTGGACGAAGAGTTGGCGCATTCCTCGATCCGCTTCGGGATTGGCCGTTTCAACACGCAAGAAGAAGTAGAGCACGTGGCCGAGCTGGTCATCGAGAAGGTGAACCGACTGCGAGCGATGTCGCCGCTGTTCGAGATGCACCAGCAAGGCATCGATATCAAGAGCATCCAGTGGACGCCCCATTGAAGGACCCCGTGAGGAGATAATGGCCTACAGCGACAAAGTCATCGAACACTACGAGAACCCGCGCAACATCGGCACCCTGGACCAGAGCGCCGAAGACGTCGGCACGGGCCTCGTCGGCGCCCCGGCGTGCGGCGACGTGATGCGGCTCCAGATCCAGGTGGACGACAACGGCGTGATCCGCGACGCGCGCTTCAAGACGTTCGGTTGCGGTTCGGCAATTGCTTCGTCCTCGCTTGCCACCGAGTGGATCAAGGGCAAGAGCATCGACGAAGCCGCGCAGATCAAAAACAGCCAGATCGCGCAGGAGCTCAGCCTGCCTCCGGTGAAGATTCACTGTTCGGTCTTGGCGGAAGACGCCATCAAGAGCGCCATCGAAGATTACCGGAAGAAGCGCGCCGCACGGCTCGCCCTGGAGCACCCGAGCGCGAGCGCGACGCCCGTCGCGGAGGCGGCGCAGGGGTAGCTTTCGAGGAAGGCAGTCATGACGGAAGCTCTGCAGCCCGCGCACCGAGAAGAAAACGCGCCGGCCCTTCCCGGTCGCGAGAAGGCTGCGCTCGCCGTCGCGGTGTCCGACGCGGCCGCCGAATACGCACGGGCGAAGCTCGAGAAGCGCGGGACGCCCGGCGCCGCGATTCGCTTGGGCGTCAAGGGCGCGGGCTGCTCCGGCTTCAGCTACGTCATTCAGTTCGAGGACGACCCGCCGCGCGAACGCGACCGCGTGTTCGAGCACCGCGGCGTGCGCTTCGTCGTCGACAAGAAGAGTCTGATCTTCCTGGCGGGTTCGCGCTTGGACTACGAGAAGACCCTGATGTTTCAGGGCTTCAAGTTCAAGAATCCGCAGGAAGCTTCGACCTGCGGTTGCGGGCATTCGTTCACGGTCAAGTAAGGCCGCAGGCGCCCGCGTGCCGCCTCCCCGCTCTCCCGCCGGCAGCGTTCGGCCGGGTGAGGTTCGAATATGGATCCCTTCGACGTTCTAGGCGTTCTACCGGCATACGAGCTCGATCTCGAGGCGCTCGAGCGCCGTCACCGCGAGCTCAGCCGCGCGCTGCATCCCGATCGTCATTCGAGCAAGCCGCCGGGCGAGCGGCGCCGGGTGCTCGGCCGCGCCATCGAGGTGAACGAGGCGTGGCGCAAGCTCAGGGATCCCCTCGGCCGCGCTCAGGCGTTGCTGGCGCACTACGGGTTTGCCCGCGAGGAAGGCGAAGAGCCGCGCGCGGATCCGGAGTTTTTGATGAGCATCATGGAGCGGCGCGAAGCGCTGTCGGCGGCGCGCGGCGAGCGCGATCTCGGTCGGCTGAAGAGCCTGGCTTCCGAGGTCGAACGCGAGCAGGCCGAGCTCGATCGCGAGCTCGGCGTCGAGTTCGCCGAGCTCGACCGGCACCGTGAACGGACGCCGGGCGAGCTGGTCGAAGGCCTGATGAAGAAGCTCGGACGCCGGCGCTACTACCAGCGCTTCTTCGACGAGCTGGCGGCAGTTCGCGACGAGCTGGAGTGATCATGCTGCTCGACATCTTCGATCCCAAGGCGCCGCCTCAGCCGATCGGCATCGACCTCGGCACCACGCACTCGATCGTGGCTTATTCGCGCGACGGCAAGCCTCGGGCGCTGACGACGTGCGACGGCGCCGCGCTCTTACCCAGCGTCGTCTACTACGGCGACCACGGGTCGACAGTGGTCGGTAGCGCGGCGCGCGCGCACGCCACACGGGAACCGACGCGCACCCTTTCGAGCGTGAAGCGCTTCATGGGGCGGGGCAGCGACGACGCGGAGACGCGGGCGCTGGCGGCTTTCAAGCTCAAGCCGCCGGAGTCGGACGCGGACAGGAAGGTGGTGCGCTTCGACGTCGGACAGCGTTCGGTGACGCCGATCGAGGCGAGCGCGGAGATCTTGAAGAGCTTGCGGCAGAGCGCCGTCGATCAGCTGACCAACGTGGGCGGTGCGGTGGTGACGGTGCCTGCCTACTTCGACGACGCGCAACGTCAGGCGACTCGCGACGCCGCGAAGCTCGCCGGCCTCGACGTGATGCGGCTGCTCAACGAGCCGACCGCGGCCGCGCTCGCCTACGGCCTGGACAAGCGGCAGAACGGCCTCTTCGCCGTGTACGACCTCGGCGGCGGAACCTTCGACGTGACGCTGCTCCTGCTCGACGACGGCGTGTTCCAGGTCAAGGCGACCGGCGGTGACAGCTCCCTCGGCGGCGACGACATGGACCGGGCGATCGCCGCGAAGATGCTGGCACGGATGGGGTTCGCGGCGAACGAGGCGCCGGGGCCGGAAGTCGTGAGCCTGGTGCTCGAGGCGGCGCGCGACGTCAAACATCGCTTGACCGACGCGGTCACGGCGCGGATCGAGCTTCCGCGTCGCGGCGGTGGGGACGTGCTGTTCTCGCTCGATCGCGCCGAGCTCGACGCGCTGATCGCGCCCTTGCTCGAACGCACGGGTCGGGCCTGCCGCAGGGCGCTGCGTGACGCGGGCCTTTCGCCCGAGTCGCTGGACGGTGTGATCTTGGTCGGCGGCGCAACACGCGTGCCGCGCGTGAAAAGCTACGTGACGGAGTTGTTCGAGCGAGAGCCGCTCGGCGGCATCGATCCGGACCTGGTGGTGGCGTACGGCGCCGCGGTTCAGGCGGAGCTGCTGTCGAGCGATAGCGACGCCGTGCTCTTGCTCGACGTGCTACCGCTGTCGCTCGGCGTGGAAACCATGGGCGGCGGCGTCGACAAGATTCTGCCCCGCAATTCGACCTTGCCGGCCGGCCGCAAGAGCACGTTCACGACCTATGCCGACAACCAGACGGGCTTCGAGATCCACGTCGTGCAAGGCGAGCGCGAGCTCGCCGCGGACTGCCGTTCACTCGCGCGCTTCTCGCTGCGCGGCGTTCCTCCGATGCCGGCCGGCATGGCGCGGCTGGAGGTCGTCTTCCAGGTCGACGAGAACGGCCTGCTCACCGTGACGGCAACGGAGCTCGTGACGGGGCTCGAGCAAAAGGTCGAGGTCAAGCCGAGCTACGGCTTGAGCGACGACGCCATCGAGGCAATGCTCATCGACGCGCTCGATCACGGCGAGGCGGATCTCGAAGCGCGGCGCCTGTCGGATGCGCGCGTGGAGGCCGGGCGCATCGTGCTCGCCACCGAGAAAGGCCTGAAGTCGGACGCCGCGCTGCTCGAGCCCGGGGAAGGCGAGCGTATCGAGCGCGCGGTCGCCACGCTTCGCTCGGCCATCGAAAGCGCCAAGCGGGCCTCAGAAGTGACGGCGCCGATTGACGAGCTCGACGCGGTCACCCACGACTGGGCGGGCCGGAGAATGAATCGCGCCATTGCCGCTGCGATTGCGGGCAAAGCCGTGGATTCGGTGGCGACGAGCGTCGAAAAGGCGCGGGGCGTGGAGGCTCACCTCGCCGAGCACGCCGCCGGCGCTCGAAAGGACTAGCGCTATGGCGAAGGTACGGTTCTTGGAACAGGGTCTCGAAGCCGAGGTGGCGGTGGGTACCAATATCCTCGAAGCCGCGGAAGCCGCCGGTGCCCCCGAGGGTCATGCGTGCGGCGGTGTATGTGCGTGTTCTACCTGTCACGTGTACGTCGAGGAAGGCTCGGAGCTGCTCAGCGAGGCGGAGGAAGACGAGGAGGACATTTTGGACAAGGCGTTCGACGTGCGGATGAACTCGCGCCTCGGCTGCCAGGCCAAGATTCAGCGCGAAGGCACGGTGGTCGTGCGCATCACGAAGGAAAGTCTGGACGCGTACTACGCCGAGCATCCCGAGCCGGAACCGGCGCACGAGGCGTGAGCCGGTCGTTCGGGCTGTCGGGCGCGCACCTCCCTTATGGTGTCTCGATCTGAGCCGTTCAGTGGAGGGCCAAGGTCGAACCGCCTTCAATGCGTATCCGCGTCCCGTTGTTCATGGTCTTGGGGGTTACGTTCAGCACGGCGTCGTTGCACGCGGAGGGAATTCGGCTCCACGGCGCTGGGGCTCTCTCGCGCGCCCTCGGCGGCCACCAAAAGGACGAGCTCGGTTTCGGGGGAGAGGTTTCCGGCGCCGCCGAGTTCGGTCTGTCACGTGCGCTCGGCCTCTCGCTCGAGCTCGGTGGCCTCTATTTGAGCGAAGGTGACGCGCCGGACGATCCGCGCGTCGTACCGGAAGGCGACGCGAGCGCCTATTTGTTGGGTGCCGGCGTGCGCGTGCGTCCGTTCGCGTCGAGCTACGCGAACCAGGTCGCCGGAGCCGCGGGCTTGTGGCTCTCGGGTTCGGGCGGCCTCGCCCTGACGAACGGGCTCGGCCGTCCGATGGCCTCCGCGCGGCTCGGTTACGACTTCTTGTTCGACCGCGGCAGCTTCGGCATCGGCCCCATGCTCGGGTACCTTCACGTGTTCCAGCCGAACGACGAGCTGCGTCCCGACGACGCGAACGTCGGTCTCGCGGGCTTGCACGTGGTTTGGGACTCGGTGGGGCTCGCGCCTCCCGAAAAGAAGCCGGCCGGCGGAGACCGCGACGGGGACGGCATCGCCGACGCGGCCGACGAGTGCCCGGACGACCCGGAGGACAAAGACGGCTTCGAAGACACGAACGGCTGCCCGGACCCCGACAACGACGCGGACGGTATCGCCGATGGCGCCGACCACTGCCCCAACGAGCCGGAGGACAAGGACGGCTTCGAAGACACGGACGGCTGTCCGGACCGCGACAACGACGCCGACGGCATCGCCGACGCGGCCGACGAGTGCCCGGACGACCCGGAAGACAAGGACGGCTTCGAGGACGCCGACGGCTGTCCCGATCGGGATAACGACGCGGACGGCATCGCCGACGCAGAGGATCTCTGCCCGGACGAGCCCGAGACCAAGAACAATTACGCGGACCACGACGGTTGCCCGGATGAAGAGCAGATCCGTGTCGTGGGCGACAAGATCATCCTCGACGATCGCGTCCACTTCCACATCAACGCCGCCATCATTCGCCGGGATAGCTACCCGCTTCTGGAACGGCTGACGAAGCTTCTGAGCGAGCACCCCGAGTACGTCCACATTGCGGTGGAGGGGCACACCGATACCGTCGGCCCTGATTGGTTCAATCGGAAGCTCAGCCAGAGCCGAGCCGAGTCCGTGCTCGAGTTCCTGGTGGAGCGCGGCATCGTTCGCGAGCGGCTCAGCGCGGAGGGTTTCGCGGACACGCGTCCATTGGTGGAAGAGAATAGCGAGTACGCTCGGCTGATGAACCGCCGGGTCGAATTCAGACTGACGCGCCGGAAAAAGACTGCGCCCGGTGAGTCCAAGAGTACGGGAGCGCTTCCACCGCCGCCGTCGCCCGGGCTTACGGACATTCCCAAACCGCCTCCCGGGACCAAGCTGATTCAGCCGCCGCGGGAGAGCGAGCCCGAATCTGGAGGCGAACCATGACGACACGAAGCAGGCTCGCTGCTCTGACGCTCGGCGCCTCGTGTTTGGTCGCGGTGGCCGCGTCGTGCGACACGGGCGGCGTGGTGGGTGGCGAGTGCCGGCCCGAGTTTCTCTGCGACGGCGTGTGCGTGGACTTGGAGCGGGACGCGGACAACTGCGGACGCTGCGGCGATCCGTGCGCCGAGGGTTCGAGCTGCGACGACGGTGAGTGCCGTCAGCCCGGCGCCGGCGGAGCGAACGGGCAGGGCGGCTCATCGAGCACGGGCAGCGTTGCGGGGAGCTCGAGCACCGGCGGCGCCGCGGGCGGTGAAGGCGGTGAAGGCGGCGAAGGCGGTGAAGGAGCGGGCGACGGCGGCGGCGGAGCGGGCGCGAGCTTCGGCACGGGGGGCGCGGGAAGCGACGTCTGCCTCCCACCGTTCGACCAGCCGTGGCAGTGCGGCGACTGCGAAACCGAATGCCCGCGGAGCGCGCCGCTCTGTTCGCCGAGCGACGGCGGTTTCGAGTGCGTCCCGGCGTGTCCGTCTCCGCTCGACCAGTGCGCCGATCAGTGCGTCGATACGAATACGCATCCGCTTCACTGCGGGCGTTGCGACCGCGCCTGTCCGTCCGGCATCTGCGAAGACGGCGAGTGCGTCGGCGTGTCGCCCGGGCACGTGGTCGTGATCTGCATGAGCTACGAGCAGCTATTTCCCGAGTCCGCTCAGGTGACCTTGCTCGGCAACGCGGTGTTTCACCGCCGCAACGATCCGTTGCGGATTCTCGCGTACGGCCAGCACGCGAAGGCGAACGTCCGCGCCCAGGTGAACGAGGCGATCGGTTGGGCATCCGCCGGGCGAGCCTTCGACATCACCATGCAGAACTCCGTCTCGGCCGTGTCCGACGTGCTCGACATTGCGAGCTACGACGTGTTCATCGT
>DASWGX010000050.1:0-4720 GCA_036393455.1 Polyangiaceae bacterium | reverse complement strand
GCTCAGCTCTTCGAGCTTCAGCGCCTCCTCACCCGGGTAGTTTTTGGCGATGAAGTCGTCGACGAAGGGCGTGTGGACACGTGTCGGGCAAATGGCATTGCAGCGGATGCCCTGACCGACGTAGTCGAGCGCGATCGAGTGCGTCATGCTGAGCACGGCGCCCTTGGTCATTCCGTAGGCGAAGCGATCGGGAACCGCGATCAGCGAGGCGACCGAAGCCATGTTCAGGATCACCCCGCCGTCCGACTTCTGGAACAGCGGGATCGCGGCGCGCGTGCACAGGAATACGCCCTGCACGTTGACGCGGAACAGCCGCTGGAAGTCCTCGAGCCCGGTCGCCTCGACGTTGCCGACGTGGCTGACGCCGGCGTTGTTGACCAGAATGTCGAGCTCGCCGATCTCGTTCGCGACGCGCTCGAACAGGCGCGCGACGCTCTGTTCGTCGCCGACGTCGACTTGAGCGGGAAGCAGCAGTAGAGCGTGCTCGCCACCGAGATCGCAAGTCTCGCGCGCCGCTGCCTCGTCCACGTCCGCCACCACGACGCGCGCGCCGCGGCGCGCGAAAAGCAGCGCAACGGCGCGGCCGATGCCGCTGCCGGCGCCGGTGACGAGCGCTACCTTTTCGTCCAGTCGAAACATGGCCACCGAAGCGTGCGAAGGGCTACTCGATGAACGATATGTCGTCGATCCAGAAATCGAAGCTCACTCCAGCCGCCTCGCCCTGAATCTTGAAAATCACCTGCAGCGCGTGCTCCGGGTCCCACGACGCCGCGAGTCCAAAGGCCCGTTGCCCGAAATCCACCGCGTCGAAGCGGAGCGTGTACTCCTGCCACGCCCCGTCGATCATGACGTCCCAGCCGTGGTGGTCGAAGCACTCGTTCGCCTCCTCGTCGCAAAGCGGCTCGGGATTGTCCGCGTCGGTGTGGGGGTCGGTTTGAATCGTCGACACGTTGACTTGCAGTAAAACGAGCTCGCCGCTTCCCTCGCCGGGGTCCGGCCCCACGCCGGCGTAGAAGCGAAGCCCCGCATACTCGCTGATGTCGTAGATCTGCTTTCCCGTCGTGTTCTCCAGAAAACTGAAGCCGATCTGAGCGCCATAGCCGGTGAAGTCGGAACCGCTGAAGTGGATCGCCCGCATCGAATCACCGCGACCGCCCGGTATCTCCGAAGTGGGCAGGGCCTGGCTCGCTGGCGACGAGAGCGTCCCGGTCATGTCGTTGTCCATGAACCACGTGCCCTGCCGTCCCCCGCGCCGCAGGATCGAACGGTTTCCGTCTTCCATGTCCTCGATCAGCGTCGGATCGACCGTGGCCCCGTCCGGCTCGTCGCCGCCTTCGCCGCCCTCGGCCGCCGCGCCTCCCTGCGCGCCGCCGTCGGGAAGCCCTCCGACCCCGGCGCTGCCCGTCGCGGCCCCGGTACCGCCGTTGGCACCCGGCGCGGCCCCGCCGGTCGACGAAGTACCGCCCGAGCTACCGCTGCCGCCCGTTCCGGCACCCGGTCCCGCGCCGCCCGCCGGGCTCGCGCCGGCTCCGCTGAGACCGGAACCCACGAGGGATGCGTCGTAGACCGAGCAAGCCCCCGAGAGCCACAGCGCGGAGGCCACGCCCGCGACCAACCAAAGCCATCGCGCGGACACTCTAAGTTACCGTTCCGTCGAAGAAGCGTAATCGACACACCCGCGCCCGTCCAGCTGGCGAGGCCACGGCCCGGGGCCAGCAGTGCCCCACATACACCCACAGACAAGGCGGTCGCGACGGCATGGGTTCAAAGGTACCCGTTCGGGTGCGCGAGGCACCAACGCCACGCGCTCTCGATGATCTCGACGACGTCCGTGACCCGAGCCGTCCACCCGAGCTCGGTGTGAATCAGCGTCGGATCCGCGTAGAGAGCGGGCGGATCACCGGCACGCCGCGGTCCTGTCTCCACGGCAAAAGGCCGGCCGACGACGTGACGCGCCGCCTCGATGATTTCGCGCACACTGTAGCCCCGACCAATCCCCAGGTTATACACGCGCCGATCGTCGGCGGCTAGCGCCTGCATGACCGCCACGTGGGCATCGACCAAGTCCTCGACGTGGACGTAATCGCGAATGCACGTGCCGTCCGGCGTCGGGTAGTCTTCTCCGAAGACGGTCAGCTTGTCGCGCGCTCCCAGCGCCGCTTGCAGGATGACCGGCACGAGGTGGGTTTCGGGCCGGTGATCTTCGCCGAGCGATCCGTCTTTCGCCGCGCCCGCGACGTTGAAGTAGCGGAGCACGGCAAAGCCGAAACCAGGACGGGAGCGCGCGTGATCGAAGAGCATGCGCTCGGAGAACAGCTTGGACCAGCCGTAGGCGTTCACCGGCCTCTGCGGCGCCGACTCCCCGATGGGCATCTGCTCCGGCTCGCCGTAAGTGGCGCAGGTGGAGCTGAAGACGAAGCGCTCCACACCGGACGCCGCGCAGGCGCGGATCAAGCTCAGCGTACCCGCGGCGTTGTTGTCGTAGTAAAGGAGCGGCTCCGCGACGGATTCGCCGACGCTGGCGAACGCGGCGAAGTGCATCACGCAGCGTACGCGCTGCTCCGTCATCACACCGGCGACCTCGTCGCTCCGTCGCACGTCCAAGTCGAAGAACGGAACACCTTGCGGAACGGCCTGGCGATGGCCGCGGCTCAAGTTGTCGACGACCACGGGCTCGTGACCCGCCTCGCGCAGAGCTTTCACGGCGTGCGAGCCGATGTAGCCGGCACCGCCGGTCACCAGAACCTTCATGCGCGCGTCGCCTACCACGAGCCCGGGTCGATCGCCCAGCCGCGTTCGCTCGGCCGAACGCGAAAAGTCCCCTTATCGAAAGCTCCCGGCGATGAACCGTGGAAGACTCGACCGCCGCCCCCGCTGCCTCCCGCTGCCGGCGCCCGCGGGCCAGCACGAGCCGCTTTTGCGGCGGGCGTCGCGTGCCGGTGGCATACTCGCCCGCGTGTCACGGACGAGCCCGGAGTACCGCAACGACTACCCCGCGGGCGAGCTCGTATCGCCGCCGCTCGGCCGCTCCGGCGCGCGCTTCGCGCAGCTCGGCGTGCTGCTGTTCAACCTGATCTTCTGGCCCTACTTGATCGTGAGCTCGGCGCTCTTGTTCGGTCCCGCTCTCGTCATGTACGCCTGCGTGCACCCCAAGCAGCGACGCACCCGCTGGATCCACGCGTACACCAGCTTCTGGGCCAGCCACTACCTGCGCTTCGCTCCTTGCGCCGGTCTTTCGATCTCGGGGCGCGAGCGCGTACCCAGGGGCAAGTCCGTGATCTTCGTGTCGAACCACAAGTCGATGGTCGACATCCTCGCTGTATTCGGCACCTACCTCCCGTTCTTGTGGGTCAGCAAGCGCGAGAACTTCTACGTGCCGTTCATAGGCTGGAACATGGTGGTAAACCACTACGTCCCGCTCAAGCGCGGCCACTTGCCGAGCATCATGCGCATGGTGCGCACCTGCCTTCGCCGGCTCGGCGAAGGGCACAACCTGTTCGTCTTCCCCGAGGGCACGCGCTCCGCCGACGGCGAGCTCGGGCCTTTCTTCCCGGGAGCGTTTCGCCTCGCGGTGAGAAATCGCGTACCCATCGTGCCGATGGTGCTCGAGGGCACCGACCGCGTGCTGCCGAAGAAACGACTCTTCATCACCCCGCACCCGGTACAGATCGAGGTTCTGCCGCCGGTGTTCCCCGGCGACTTCGACTACGATTGGAAGCGGCTGCGCGACGGCGTGCGAGAGCGGATGCTGGAGGCGCAGCGCCACTGAATCGTCCCTGACGCCGTCCACCCCGCGCATCGTCGCGACGCTCAGTCCCACGAATACGGGTAAAGACACACCTGGCGGTCGAACGCATGCTCCAGCATCGAATCCAGCCGGTCTGCGGACTCGGCTATCGGTGCCGGCGCTCGTTCCGGCCTCCAGGCCGCGCCTGGGGACGCCGGCAGTCGCAAGTTCAGCTCCGCGCACGAGACGGCTGTGCTCTCCGCCCGGCGGTCTGAGCGCCGGAGCTCTGGACCAGACGGCGAGCAGGGCGAGCGCGGTCGCGACGTCGGATCAATCGCTCGCCACGGCCGACGCGCGGCCGTAATACACTCGGCCGAAGCGCCGAGGCCAGGATGATCGACTTTCACTACGAGCCGCTGCTGCCGCTCGCAAAAGACGAAACCCCGTACCGACTGCTCAGCCGCGAGCACGTCGCCGAAGTCGACGCCGGCGGGCGCGGCTTCGTCGAAGTAGCTCCCGAAGGTCTCACGCTGTTGTCCCGCGAGGCCATGCGCGACGTCGCACACCTGTTGCGCCCCGGACACCTCGGGCAGCTGCGACGCATCCTCGACGACCCGGAGGCTTCGGACAATGACCGCTTCGTCGCTCTCGACCTGTTGAAGAACGCGAACATCGCGGCGGGCGGCGTGCTCCCGATGTGCCAGGACACGGGCACCGCCATCGTCATGGGCAAGCGCGGCCAGCGCGTCCTCACCCGGGGCGGCGACGAGGCGGCGATCGCGCGCGGCGTGTTCGAGGCCTACCAGCGCGGAAACCTGCGCTACTCGCAGCTTGCGCCGCTCGACATGTATCGGGAGGTCAACACCGGCAACAACCTGCCCGCGCAGATCGAGATCTTCGCCACCGACGGGGACGCCTACAAGCTCCTCTTCATGGCCAAGGGCGGGGGCTCGGCGAACAAGAGCTACCTCTACCAGGAGACGAAGGCCGTGC
>DASWGX010000049.1:0-2551 GCA_036393455.1 Polyangiaceae bacterium | reverse complement strand
GCACCGTCGTCGAAGCCGTCGAGCTGGTACGGTCGCGCGGCGCCGCGCGTGTGACCGTGGCCGCGGTTCATCCGATCCTTTCCGGCCCCGCCCCCGAGCGGCTGCGCAAGATGGCGGTCGACCGCTACGTCTTCACCGATTCGGTGCCGATCCCGGCGGAACGCTCGAACCCGCGCATCACCGTGCTCAGCGTCGCCGCGCTCCTCGCCGAGGCCATCACGCGCATTCACGACGGGCGCTCGGTGTCGGCAATGTTCGAATGAGGAAGTTCGAATGAACCGCTTCAGGGAAGGCCGAGCCCTTTGTGGAGCTGCAGGCTCAGGCGCCAGCGCGGGTTCTTCAGGCAGTACTCGACGGCGCGCCGCGTGTTCTCTTCGCACCGTGGCCCGTCCATCGGCTGCAGGAAGAAATGCTCGAAGCGGAGCTCCACGAGGCGGTCCGGCTCCAAGGTGAGCTGGGGAAACACGAACTTCAGCTCGTTCCCGCTCTGTTGAACCAACGCCGAGCCCGCTTTCGGGCTCACGCAAATCCAATCGACGTCGTCCGGCACGACGAGCGTACCGTTGGTCTCGACGGCAATCTCGAAACCTCGCGCGTGCAGCGCGTCGATGAGCGGTCGATCGAGCTGGAGCATGGGCTCGCCTCCCGTGCAAACCAGGAACGGCGCTGCGCTCGCCATGGCAAGCGTCGCTGTCTGCCAGCACGCGAGCACGCTGTCGGCAAGCTCGCCGGCCGTGGTGAAGCGCCCTCCGCCGGGCCCGTCCGTTCCGGCGAAGTCGGTGTCGCACCACGCGCCGCAGCTTCCCGTCGCTCGAGCGCGATCCTCCGCTCTTCCGCTCCACAGATTGCAGCCGCTGAAGCGCAAGAACACGGCCGAGCGCCCGGCGTTGTGACCTTCGCCCTGAAGCGTGTGAAAGATCGCCTTGACGGAGTACGCCATCTTGGCTGCCGAGCCCGTCCTAGTCCGATTCCGGGTCTCGTGCCAGCGTGCCGGCCGCGCGGATCCCGCGCGACCGCCACTTGCGCTGGCCGTTCCCGTTTATTTTTGCGCCGGCGCCTGCGCGCGGCGCTCGAGCTCTTCCAGCAAATCGGCGAGCGCCTTTTCGTAGTCGTTCTGCACGGCGTCGATGCGCTGTTCCATTTTCTCGAGCGCCGCGCTCGCCTTGCCGACTTGGCCGTCGTGTGCCGCGCGCGCGCTCTTCGCCGCGCCGAGACGCCGCTCGAGCACGGCCTTCTTGGCACGTGACGCGCCGGGGTCCTTCGCGGCGGCGTCGCTTTCCTCGATCACGCGATCGAGCGTGACCCTGACGCTGGACGCTTCCTCCAGCATGCTGCTGAGCTCCCGGCGCAAGAGCTCGAGTCGCACGTAGACGATGAAGCTTGCGTTCGCGACTTCGCTTGCCTGGGTGTCGACGGCGGCGAAGCTCGCGTTGCCGATTTCCTCGGCGTGTTCGTCGAGGAACCGCGCGGCTTCGCTCCGAGAGCGCAAGCGTTCGTCGAGCTGCTTTTCCACGACGCGCTCGACCGCTCCGGCAGACGCGCCTCCGATCTCCTCGTCGCAGCCCTTTTGCTTGGCGACGTAGGCCACACTGCCGGCCACTTTTTGCCGCAGCGGCTGCTTTTCCTCCGCGAAGAAGCGTTCGACGCCTTCCGCCTCGAGCGCCGCCTCCGCGTAAGCGCCGGACTTTCCACTTTCATCGGCTTTGACCAGAGCCTCGCGCACGAGGGCGAAGTTCGTGCCGCGCAGCGAATCGGGGAACGCCGCGAACTTGCCGAACGTTTCTCGAGCCTCGGCTTCCTCCGCGTCGGAGCGGGCGAGGATCTGGCCAATCCGTGAGGGATAATTTTCGGCGTAGCCCGACTGGTCGCCGGAAGGCCCGGTCACCGGCGGAGGCGGCTCGGCGCAAGCCGCGAGCGCGGCGCCGACGAGCGCGCCGCGAAAGCCGCGAAACAACGAACTGGACCCTTCCCAGATGATGGTCACGCCACGAGCTTTCTAGAGTGGACCGGTCCAAGTCAAGGGGCTCGGGTTCGCACGGCGTTTTTCGACCCGCGCGTCGAGATCGTCCGCATGGCCCTCGCCCCCCGGGCTTTTCGAGACCACCCAATCCCCTGGCGAGAGCGATCCTCGCCACGTACCATCGCCCCATGTCGTTCACGGACGCGGAGAACGTATCAGGTATCAGGTATCAGGTATCAGCCAGGAAGAGCGTGATTCGTCGCAGGCGATGCGAGTTGCGGCAGCACAAAGACTTGAGGCCGGTGATGACAGCCCGGCGCCCGAGCTCGGTGAGGTAGTACTTGTACCGGTGGCCGATGCGTTTGAAGAGGCCATGCACGCGGAGGCGTTTGAGGTGCCGCGAGATGTGGTTGGAGGAGAGACGGGGTAGCTGGCGCTGGATGTCGGTGTGGCGGAAGCTGGTAATGACGTGCTCACCGCACCTCGCCGAGGAAGTCAGCGAAGTCAGGCGCATGCTCTACCGTTTCATTCAGTCGCTGAACGCCGAGTCCGGCTGACGCCTGATACCTGATACCTGATACCTGACAGCCC
>DASWGX010000048.1:0-9089 GCA_036393455.1 Polyangiaceae bacterium | reverse complement strand
GCCGTTGTCCGCGGCGTTCTGGATCTCGAGCCCGCGAATGTGCCAGTAGTCTCCCTCGAGCTGGATGCCGCGGTTGTTGGTGTTGCGCGCCTGACTCGTGAAATCGAGCACGGGCCGTTCGCCTTCCACCGCCCAGAGCCGGATCGGCTGCTCTTGGGTACCGCTGCGCTCGAGGGTGAGCTTGACGACGCTCGGATAGCTGCCGCCCTTGACCCAGATGGTGCGGCCCGCGAGCGCCACGTCGAGCGCTTTCTGAATCGTCTTGAAAGGCATCGCTTCGGTGCCGGGGTTGTTGTCGAGCCCCGTGGGCGCCACCCAAAACTCATCGACGGGGGCCGGCGTTCCAGCGGACCCGCCTTCCCCGCCGCTCGTCGAGCCTCCCGTGCCGCCGCTGGCTCCGGCGCCGCTCGTGGTCGGGTCGCCGCCCGAACCGCCCATGCCGCTCGCTACCGCCGACCCGCCCACGCCTGCCATGGCGTCGCTGCCCGTCGCGGTCGCACTGCCGCCGGCGCCGGTTGCGCTGGTCGCACCGCCCGACGTGCTTCCGCTCGACGCAGCGCTCGCGCCGCCGGCACCGGTCGCTCCGACGACGCCGCTCGGCGTGCCCGCCGTACTACTATTACTATCGTCACCGCCGTCAGCGGCGGAACCGGAACAGCTCGCGTGCGCAACGACAACGAGCCCCAGAAGCGCCAGCGTCCCCACCGAACGCGACACGCGTTTGATTCCATTTTCATTCGCCATGTACGGAGGCCTGAGTCGCAGCATACCACTGTCCAAAGTGGAATCATCGACCACGCGCTGCTCGATTCGAATTCACGTACGGACCCTGAAAACCGCAACACGCGCCCGACGATGGTCGCGTGTATCGAAAAGGTTTTCGCGCCACGGCAAAGCTCGCCGTCGCTCGGAGGTCCAATTCGCATGGATGAGCCGGGCGCCGGGTACGAACACGGGGGGCGCTCGCCGGCGTGGCTCATTCTCGTCTCCCTCGTATGGCTCGGGCCGGCCGCCTGCGCGAGCGCGCCGGCGGACGACGCGCTCGTTCGAGACCAGCAACGCGTTCCCTACAAGCCGGGCGTGAGCATTCGCGACGCGCGCCTGTGCGAGTGCCGGGAGTGTCGGGATGCCGCTTGCTGTTCCGGCGAACCCGCGGACGTTCCCGCCTCGGACGAGGAGCTCGGCATGACGGTCGCGACCTGCGGCGGCTGCGTGAGGCGCGTGTGGACCGTGCGATCGCCGGATACCTGCGTCGCGAGCGCGCCGCGCGAATGCTGCGCCGCGAGCGTCTCGCGCTGAGGGTCAACCCGCACCGGGCAAGGCCGCTTCGTCCAACCCGACGGCGTACGCCCACTCGGGCGTCGGCTCGATGAGCCTGCGGCGCTCGACGTCGAAGAGCCCGATCGTGAACACGGCCTCGCATGCGACGTTTCCGTCGCTTCTGATCATGGTCTGGCCCAGCCTGCCGACCTTGCGCTCGTAGCTCAACACCGTGGAGCGAATCACGATCGTTTCTCGCGCTTGAAGCTCGCGCAAGAACCTCAAAGTGATCTCGAGGATGGTGGGGCCGGTTAGCGTCTTTCTTATCGTTTCGATGCCGAAGCCGCGGCTCGCGATCATGTCCCAGCGCGCCTGCTCGAAAAGCTCCAGGTAGCGGGCGTTGTTGACGTGACCGAACGAGTCGAGGTGCGCTTCGCTGACGATCAAGGTCTTCTCGTGCACGAACGCCATCTCGAGACCTATACCACCGTGCGGCGCCACGGAAGCGACGGGGTCGCTCAGTCCGACTTCGTCCAGCGCAGCCGCGGCTGGCGCGCGGCACGCGCTTCGTCGAGCCGGCCGAGGCGCGTCAAGTGCGGCGCCTGACGTACGAGCTCCGGCGAGGTTTCGGCCTCGCGTTTGATTTCGGCCATCGCGTCCACGAACGCGTCGAGCGTTTGCTTCGTCTCGGTTTCGGTCGGCTCGATCATCATGGCGCCGCGCACGACGAGCGGGAAGTAGACGGTGGGCGGGTGGAACCCGTAGTCGATCAGCCGTTTGGCGACGTCGAGCGTGCGCACGCCGGTTCGCGACTCGAGGTCGCGATCGGTGAAGACGGCTTCGTGCAACACCGGCGTCGGGTAAGCTTGTGGAAAGAACTCGCGCAGGCGCGCCGCCAAGTAGTTGGCGTTGAGCACGGCCATATCGCTCACCGCTCGGAGCCCGTCCGGACCGAGCTCGCTGATGTAGGCGTATGCGCGCACCATCATCCCGAAGTTGCCGACGAAGCTCCTAACGCGTCCCACGCTTTGCTCGCGGTCATAGTCGAGCACGAAACGCTCGCCGTCGCGCCTCACGACGGGCAGCGGCTGGAACGGCTCCAAGATGCGCTTGAACGCCACCGGGCCGGAGCCGGGGCCTCCACCGCCGTGCGGCGTCGTGAAGGTCTTGTGCAGATTGAACTGCATCACGTCGACCCCCGCGTCCCCCGGGCGTGCGCGCCCGAGCACTGCGTTCATGTTGGCGCCGTCGCCATAGACGAGCCCGCCGCGTTCATGCACGACTTGGCACAGCTTCTCGATGTGCGGCTCGAACAACCCGAGCGTGTTCGGGTTCGTGACCATGAGGCCGGCCACGTCGTCGCCGGCGTCCGCGACGGCCCCGGCGAACGTGGCCGCGTCCACGGTGCCGTCGGAGCTTGCGGGGAACGGGACGGCCAAAAAGTCGTTGAGCGCGCAGCTTGCCGGATTCGTCCCGTGAGCGCTGTCCGGAATGAAGATCTTGCGCGGAGACCGGCCCTGCGCGCGATGGTACGCGCGGATCATCATGAGGCCCGTGAGCTCGCCGTGAGCTCCGGCCGCGGGCTGAAGGTTCACACCGTCCATTCCGACGATCTCCGCCAAGAGCTCCTGAAGCCGCCACATCAAGTCGAGCGCTCCTTGGGCCAGGTGCGCGGGCGTGAGCGGATGAAGCTTCGCGAAGCCGTCGAGGCGCGCAGCCCATTCGTTGACTTTCGGGTTGTGCTTCATCGTGCACGAGCCGAGTGGATAGAACTGCGTGTCGATGCTGTAGTTCCACTGGCTCAAGCGCACGAAGTGACGCACGACCTCCGGTTCGCTCACTTCGGGCAGCGCGGGCGGCTCCGCGCGCGCAAGATTGCCGAGCACCTCCTCCGGGTCTACCGCGTCGACGTCGAGGGGCCCGAGCGACGCGCCGAAACGGCCCGCAGCGCCGCGCTCGAAGATGGGCGGCTCTCGAAACGTGAGTCCCTTAGTCGCCTCGCCCGGCACGCTCGCTCTCGACTGTCAAAAGGTTCGAGATTCTGCTTCAGGGCTCGTCGCCAAAGCCGCTCTCGGGGCTGGTGCCTTCTTCCTCGTCCTCGGTAGGGCTGGCGCTACCTTCCTCTTCGTCCCATCCGCCGCCCTGGAAGCGGCCTTCGATTTCGTCGGGTTTCACCGAGCTCGGATCGGGGTCGACGTTGTTCTGTTTGATGGCGCTCCAGGGGTTTCCGGCTTCGCTCTCACCGAGGCCCCACTCGCCGACGATCTCGTGCGGCTCATTCCCCTTGGGAACGAGGTAGCGAAAGTAGCCCTTTCCCATGCGCTCGGCGCCCTCACCGATCTGCCCGATCTTGTGCTCCGTCCAGCTGTAGCGAAAGACGTCTCCGTCCGCCTGGCCGTAGAGCTCGCCCCATGAGTCGCCCGCCGTCGTGCGCCACGCGCCGTTGACGTTGTCGCCTTCGGTGAGCAGGTGGAGCATCCCGTAAGTTTGACTGTAGTAGACGCCACTCCACTCACCGCCGGCGGGCATGCTGCCCGGCTTGATGTTGGCCATCTGCGGTTCGCTGCCGCTGCCCCCGCAGCCGATCGCAACGAGGCCGATCGCAGCTACCATCAACGGCGCTGAAAGCACCGTCCGAAAACCAAACCTGTTGAGTCGCGTCGCGAACATGCGGCGCACTCTATCACAGAGCCCGCTATTTCAAGCCCTTTCTGGGTGCCGCCCGAGCGACCCGGGCGGATGGCCTTTTAGGCGCTGGGGCCGCCTCGGAGCGCGACGCCGAGGTCACGCCCGGTTTCGAACGCGGCCTCGGCATTGCCGGGCCACGGCGTCCGGACCTCGCGGCGCCTCAGGTTCGAGCCGTCCGGCTCGGCCAAGAGCCCGCGCAACCAGAGCTCGCCTTCGACCCGCTCCGCATACGCCGCAACCGGCGTGTCGCAATTGCCCTCGACGGCCGCCAAGAGCCCTCGCTCGGCGCTCACGGCGATGGCCGTCTCCGGATCGGAAAGCGGGGCGAAGAGCGCGCGCGTCTCCGAATCGCGGCTGGCATGCTCCACCGCGAGCGCACCTTGGCCGCCGGCGGGCAGGCAGACTTCGGGGTCCAGAACCTCCGTCACGCGATGCTCGAGGCCGAGCCGCAAAAGCCCGGCGCGCGCGAGCACGATGGCGTCCACTGCTCCCGCTTCACACTTGCGCAGGCGCGTGTCGACGTTCCCGCGCAAGGGTACGAAGATCAAGTCGGGACGAAATGCCGCGAGCTGCACGCTGCGCCGCAACGACGAGGTGCCCACGCGCGCGCCCGGCGGAAGCTCCGCGAGGCGGCGGCCGTCACGCGTCACCACGACATCGCGCGGATCGGCGCGGAGCGGGATCGCACAGAGCTCGAGGCCGTCGGCGAGCTCGGCGGGGACGTCCTTCATCGAGTGCACGGCCGCCGCCGCGCGCCCCGACAGGATTGCCTCTTCGATCTCCTTGACGAAGAGCCCTTTGCCGCCCACTTCGCGCAAGGCTCGGTCCACGATGCGGTCGCCCGTCGTGACGACGTGCAGCTCTTCCACTTCGAGGCCCTGGTGCAATCTGCAAAGCTCTTGCATCAGCGCGCGGCATTGCGCAAGAGCGAGCGCGCTCTTGCGCGTTGCGACGATCAGACGGCGATGGCTCATCGCGACGCTCCAGTGCGAGGAGCCGGTTCCGCGACGTCGCGCATGGCGGTCGGTTCCTCCGCCTCACCGGGGCCCGTCGCTCCTTCATCGAGGCCGGCCGCGTCGAGCGGAGGCGCCGAGTGCGGGCCGGATTGAAGCTCCTCCAGCGCGGCATCGCCGCGCAAAGAGAACAGGTCCTCGACGGCTTCGATCAACTGCTCGAGTGGCGGGCCCTCCCAGTCCCGCTCCATCGCGCCCTGGCGCAGGCGCCGCGTCGGAGCGTGCAGCAGCTTGTTGACCGCGGCGCCGAGCATCATTTGGAGCGCATCGCGATCAGCCGGACCGAGATGGCGCAAGCGGCCCTTGAGGCTCTTGTCGATCTCGCGCTGGAGCACCGCTTCGAAGCGAACCCTGAGCGCCACGACGACCGGCGTCACTTGCGCGCCCTCGCGCCAGCGATCGAAGCTCGCCGCTTCCGCGGCCACGATGCGCTCGGCGAGCTCGGCACCGCGACGCCGTCCGGAAAGCGCATCCGCCACGACGTTCGAAAGGTCGTCGATGTTGTAGAGGAACACGCCGTCGAGCGATTCGACGCCCGGGTCGATGTCGCGCGGCACCGCGAGATCGATGAAGAAAAGGCTGCGGCCGCGGCGCGAGCGGCGCGCGCCGGCCACCGCGTCACGATCGATCACGTACCCCGGGGCGCTCGTGCTCGATACGACGACGTCGGCATCGACCAGCCCCGCCCTGAGCTCGTGCAGGCCCCGCGCATCGCCGCCGACCGCCGCCGCGAGCTCTCGAACCTTCGACTCGGTGCGGCCCAAGACGATGATGCGGCAACCCGCGCCGCGCAAGAGCCGGGCCACCTGCTCGGCCATCTCCCCCGAGCCGATGAGCATCACCGTCCGCCCTTCGAGGCGATCGAAAATCTGCCGCGTCAAATCCACGGCCACCGTGGGGACGCTGACCTGTCCGGTCCCAATGGGAGTCTCGCTGCGCACGCGCTTGGCGGTGCGAATCGCTCGCGTCACCACGCGGTGCAGCGACGCGCCGAGCGTCCCGGCAAGCCGCGCGCGCTCGAACGCGTCTTTCACTTGACCCAGAATCTGCGGCTCTCCCACCACCAGCGAATCGAGCGACGCCGTTACCCGGAACAGGTGGTGGACCGCACGCGGCCCGAGGTGGCAATAAAGGTGCGGCATCGCGACCGGCACGCGCGAAAGCAGCCTCTGCATGACCACGTCCGCCGCCATGCGTTCGTCGGATCCCGGCGCTGGCGCGACGACGACCTCGACGCGGTTGCAGGTCGAAACGACGAGCGCCTCGGCAACCGCCGAGGTCTCGACCAAACCTCGCAAGAGTGCCGTGCGCTCGCTGTCGTCGAGTGCCAGCTGCTCGCGCACCTCGATCGGCGTGGTGCGATGCGAAACGCCGACGACGCTGATCACGTGGACACTCCCGAGCGAAGCGCATAGAGCAGGATCACGAGCAAAAGGCAGGCGGCGCCGGCCAGCGCTCCGTACGCCGCGCGCCGGCCGCTCCAGCCGGCGACCACGCGCAGCGTCAGCATGACGGCGAGCAACGTCCAGGTGACGTACGAGAGTGCCGCACGCAGCAACGTGCCTTCCTCGATGGCGCCGAGCTGAGCGACGAACACGGCTCCCGAAATGGCACCGAACGTGAGCAGCGGAAACCCCGCCAGCAGCAGGCGATGCTCGGTCAGATCCAGGGCATCCAGGGGCGGAAGCCGGCTCTTGCCCCCGCTGCGCTTCTGCTTCAGACGCCGCTCGGAGACGAGATAGAAGGCCCCTGCTCCTCCCGCGAGCAGGAAGAGGCCGAAGCCCAACAGATTGGCGGTGACGTGCAGCGCGAGCAGCGTACGAGAGACGTTGTCCGGCTGAACCGCGGGCGTCCCGACGAACTGCGCGCCCACCAAGAACAAGACGGACAGCGGCGCGACGAACGCGCCGACGGCATCCAGGCGCCGGCGCCGGCGCAACGCGAGAAATACGACGGTGGCGACCAGGGAGGCGAGGCTGAGGGCGAAATGGAGCGACTCGACGGGACAGATTCGGGAGAGCAGACTGGCCGCCACGACGTGGGTCGCGTGCATCGCGGCTCCAACGCCGAGGATCTTCGGCGCCCAGCGGCGTGCCCCCGCGAGGCCCTCTCGACGCGCCAGATCCACGAAGAACAGCGTCCCGGCGATCGTGTACGAGATGAGACCAAGATAGAAGGCTACGGTTGCCAGGCGTTCCATCGGTGATCCTAAGCCAAGCTTCGCATCAGAAACTTCACCAGTAGTTGCTCGTCGGAGCTCGGCGGGATGCTCGACCCGTCGTGCGGCCTCGGGTTCCGCGGCTCGAAAGCGCCGATCGGAGCGCCGACCCAGCCCGGGATGACTTCATAGGCGTTTTCGCCGATCACCATCGAGGTGTCGAGCAACTCCGCTCCGAGCTCGGACACGAACGCCGCCGTCTTGACCTTGCCGACCAGATCGAAGGGATCGAGCGTCCCGGTGAGCTCCGCAACGACGCGCACCGCTTCGGCAAGCCGGTAGCGCCGCCCTTCCGATCGGATCAAGAGTTCTCCGTCGCCGAATTCGACCCGCTCTTGCTGGAGCCAGCGATCCAGCGCCGGCTGCGGGAAGAAGACGCGATTTATGCCCATGGGCCCGGGATTCTACCCCCGAAGCCGCAACCAGCCCAAAAACGCCAATGATCACTCGAGGTTGAGCCTTGTCTCGCCGCGCCACGAGCGACCCGGCCGCGGGCTAGAGCGTGACACCGTCCTTGAAAATAGCGATGTCCCGCTGACCGAATTGCTCGTTCCGCGCTCGCTTTCCGCTGGCGACCTCGAGCACCAGCTCGACGAACGCGCCGTCCGTTTCCTCGCGGTCTCGGCCCTGCACCAACGCCCCGGCGTCGAAATCGATCCAGGTCGGTTTGCGCTTCGCGAGGTCCGAGTTGGTCGCAACCTTCAGCGTGGGCACCGGGCTTCCGAGCGGCGTGCCCCGCCCGGTCGTGAACAGCACGAGCGTCGCTCCGGCGGCCGCCAGCGCCGTGGTCGAAACCTGATCGTTGCCCGGGGCCTGAAGCAGCGTCAACCCGGGCCGGCTGGCGCGCTCGCCGTAGCGGACCACGTCGGTGATCGGCGCGTCCCCACCCTTCTGCACGCAGCCGAGCGACTTTTCCTCGAGCGTCGTGATGCCGCCCGCCTTGTTTCCCGGCGAAGGATTCTCGTACACGGGTTGCCCGTGATCGGCATAGTAGCGGCGAAACCCCTGCACCAAGGCCGCGGCGCGATCGAACACGCCGTGGTCCACACAGCGGGCGAACAGCGCCCCTTCCGCGCCGAACATTTCCGGCACTTCGGTCAGAATCGCAACACCGTCGCTGGCCGAAAGCCGCGCCGCAAAGCGCCCGAGCAGCGGGTTCGCCGTAATACCGGAAAGCCCGTCGCTGCCTCCGCACTTGAGCCCGACGACGAGCGACGACACGGGTAGCTCGACGCGGGTGTCCTGGTTCGCGCGCTCCGCGAGCTCGCCGAGCAGCGCGAGGCCCTCCTCGAATTCGTCGCCGGCTTGCTGCGCGACGAGAGCCCGGATCCGCGACGTGTCGTGCTCGCCGAGAAAGGGACGAAACGCTTCCAGGTAGTTGTTCTCGCACCCGAGCCCGATGATCAAGGCGCCGCCCGCGTTCGGGTGCGTGGCGAGCCCGGCCAGGATCTTCTGCGTGTTCTTCAAATCATCGCCCAGCTGGGAGCAGCCGAACGCATGGGGAAACGCGTGAACGCCGTCGATGTTCGGGAATTCGGAAAGCCGCTCGCGAAAGGCGGTGGCCAAGAACTCCGCGGTGCGGGCGACGCAGCCGACGGTGGGAATGATCCAGAGCTCGTTGCGCGTCGCGGCTCGGCCGTCGCCGCGCCGGTAGCCGCGCCAGCCGCGCGCCAGCTTGGCGGCCGCGGGACGCTCGAGCGGTAGGAATTCGAAGCTTGCCTCCGGCGTCAGCGCCGTCGACAGGTTGTGCGCATGCACGTGTTCGCCCGGCTCGATCCTCTTCGTCGCGCGACCGATCGGCCAGCCATACTTGACGACGGCGTCGCCGGCAGTGTGCGCGCGGAGTGCCACCTTGTGGCCGGCGCCGATCGATTCCGCCACCGTGACGCGTTCGGCGCCGACGGCGATAC
>DASWGX010000047.1:0-2841 GCA_036393455.1 Polyangiaceae bacterium | reverse complement strand
GAATAGGAGCGCGAAGGTAATCAGCAGAAGCACGGTCGCGCCGCCGAAGTCCGGCTGCTTGAGACACAAGAGCATCAAAACGCCCGACATCAAGAAATGCGGCAGCATGCCGATGGAGAAGCTCTTGACCTTCTCCTTCTTCTTTTCGAGCGAGTAACCGAGCCACAACACCAGCGCGAGCTTGGCGGTCTCGGACGGCTGAATGTGCACCGGACCGAGCTGGAGCCAGCGCGTCGCGCCGCCCCCCGAGTGCCCGAAGCCGACCACGCTGAGCACCAGCAGGCCGGTGACTCCGAACAGAATCGGATACGTGAAGGGCCTGAGCTTGTGGTAGTCGAGACGCGACACGGCATAGACGACCACGAGCGCGAGCCCGGCGTAGATCGCCTGCCGCTTCAAGAAGTACTGTGGGTCACGATACACCACCGTCGCTTCGACGACGCTGGCGCTGTACACCATCACGACGCCGAAGCCGATCAGCGCGACGACGACGGCCGCCAGCATCGGATCGACGGGCCCGCTGTGGAGGCCGCGGGTCAATAGAGAGCGTAGTGCCTTCACGCCTCGCCTCCTTCACTGTTCGAGATCGCCGCCGTCACGGCGACCATTTCGGAACGGAACGCGCGCACGGCCGCCGCGAAGCGCTCGCCGCGTTCCGCGTAGCTCTGGAACATGTCGAAGCTCGAGCATGCGGGGCTCAAAAGCACGGCGTCGCCGGGCCGCGCAAGTTTCCGCGCAACGCGCACGGCTTCTTCGATGCTCGAGGCGCCCGAAAACGCGGAGCTTGCGCTCACTTCTGCGGCGATGCGCTCGGCGGCCTCGCCGATCAGCACGACGGCCCTGCCCTTGTCGGCGAGCGCTCGCGCGAGCGGCGCGTACGAGCCGCCCTTGTCGCGCCCCCCGGCGATCAAAACGGCGCGCTCTTCGGACAGCCCGAGCAGCGCCGTCACGGCGGCGTCGACGTTCGTCGCTTTGGAGTCGTCGTAGTAAGCGACGCCATCGACCGTCGCGACGCGCTGCATGCGGTGCGGCAGCGCGCGGAACTCGCCGAGCCCGCGGCGCACACCGGACACCGGGACGCCGAGCGTCCGCGCGGCCGCGATCGCGGCCGCGGCGTTCGTCGCGTTGTGCGCGCCGTGGAGCTCCGTATGCTCGAGCGCGAAGCTCTCGCCGCTCGAGCGCTCGACCACGGCGCGCGCGACGACGGCGTAATCGCCGGTCCCGCCGAACGTCACCTGGCGCCCACGGCCTCGCCCAGCCTGACGCGCGCATTCCGGGTCATCGGCGGGGTAGACGGCGGCATCCGCCGAAGTCTGGTTGACGAACGCATTCCCCTTGGCCTCCGCGTAGGCCAAAAAGCTCGGATAGCGGTCGAGGTGATCCTCGCTGACGTTGAGCAGCACGCTGACGGCGGGGTGAAAGCTCGGCGCGCGTTCGAGCTGGAAGCTCGATACTTCGAGAACGCAGAGCTCCACGCCGCGTCCCACCGCCTCGACCGCCGGCGTACCCAGGTTGCCTCCGACGAAGACGCGCCTGCCGCCGGCACGCAGGAGTTCGCCGAGCAGCGTCGTCGTGGTGCTTTTGCCGTTGGTGCCGCCGACGGCGACGACGGGAATGTCGATGAAGCGCGCCCCGAGCTCGAGCTCGCCGATCACTTCCGCGCCCGCATTCTCCGCGATTTCGAGCTCGGGCAGGGGCGGAACGCCCGGCGATACCACGACGAGGTCGGCGGAGTCGAAGTGGACTTCGTGGTGACCGCCGGCTCGAATCTCGACGGGCAAGGCGAGCGCGGCGTCCGAAAGGTTTTCGCGGCGCGCACTGTCGGTCGCAACGACTCGCGCGCCGCGCGCGTGACAGAACCGTGCCGCGGCAACCCCGCTCTTGCCGAGGCCGACGACGATGACGCGCTTGCCGGTGAGCTCCATCGTCAGCGTACTTTCAACGAGGCCAGGCTCACGAGCGCGAGCAACACCGAGATGATCCAGAAGCGAACGATGATGCGCGGCTCCGGCCAACCTTTCTTTTCGAAGTGATGGTGGATGGGCGCCATCAAGAATACGCGCCGGCCGAACAGCTTGAAGGACACGACCTGAGTGATGACGCTCACGGCCTCCAGGAAGAACACCCCGCCGAGCAGCACGCTCAAGAGCTCGTTCTTGGTCAGGACCGCCATCATCCCGAGCCCGCCGCCGAGCGCGAGCGAGCCGACGTCTCCCATGAAAACCTGCGCCGGGTAGGTGTTGAACCACAAGAAGCCGACGCCGGCGCCGAGCACCGCCGCCCCGTACACCGTGAGCTCCGCCATCTCCGGGATGCCCGCGATGTCGAGATACCCGGCGAGCGGGCGCCCGAACAGAACGCTGCCGGCGATGTACGCCCACAGCATGTAAGTTCCGGCGTTGATCATGACCGGGCCAATCGCGAGACCGTCGAGACCGTCGGTGAGATTCACGGCGTTGCTCATGGCGACGACGACGAAGACCGTGAACGGGAAATAGAGCCAGAGCGGCAGCTCGATGGGGTGTTTCTCGAAGGCGACGAACGGCAACGAAAGCCGGGTGCGAATCGCTTCCCAGCCTTCGGGCATGCCCGTGTCCTTGAAGTACAGAAACGAGAGCGCCGCGGCCCCGATCGCGAACTGTCCGAGCAGCTTGTAGCGTCCGGGCAGACCGCGTGTGCTGCTGCCCTCGAGCTTGAGACGGTCGTCGATGAAACCCACGACCCCGTAGCCCGCGGTGACGGCCGCCGTCGCCAGGACGAACGCGTTGTGCACGTCGGCCCACAGCATGGTCGGCACTAGCACGCTGAGCAGGATCAGCGCGCCTCCCATGGTCGGTGTGC
>DASWGX010000046.1:0-7416 GCA_036393455.1 Polyangiaceae bacterium | reverse complement strand
TCGCCCTGGGCGGCCCGGTCGCCCTCGGCGCGTGCCGGTCGCAAGCGGAACACGACGCACCGAGTCCGGCCGCACCCGAGCAGTCGAGCGCCTCCGCGAGTTCGCGCGCCGCGTCGGCGGCAGTACCGGCGAAGATCGAGTTCAGCAAGGCGGCCATGGGCACGACCGTCACCATGGTGGCCTTCACGACGCCCGAGCTCGACGACCGCGCCGTCCGCGCCGCCATGGACCGCGCCCTGCAAGAAATCGAGCGGCTGGAAAAGCTGATGAGCTCGTGGCGCGACGACAGCGAGCTCGCGGAGATCAATCGCCGCGCGGGCGAGCCTGTCACGGTCAGCGCGGAGACGTTTACCGTCGTCGAGAAGTCGCTCTGGGCCGGGCGTGTCTCGGACGGCGCCTTCGACGTCACCTTCGACGCGCTCGGCGGCCTCTGGCGCTTCGGTGACGCGAGTGACGCCGATCCCAAGCCGCCGGCGAAAGCAGCCGTTCGCAAGCTGCTTCCCCTGGTCGATTACGAGAAGGTGACGCTCGACCGGCAAAGCCGCTCCGTGCGCATCGGCGCGGGGCAGCGCATGGGCCTCGGCGGAATCGCGAAAGGCTACATCGTGGACCGCGCCTCGGACGTGCTTCGCCGCGCCGGGCTCGGCGCGTTCCTGGTGCAGGCAGGCGGCGATCTGTACGGCGCGGGGCGCAAGCCCGACGGCGCGCCGTGGGTCAGCGGAATCCAAGATCCGCGCGGCCCCGAGGGCCGCTACTTTGCGACGCTGGAGCTCTCCGACCACGCGTTCAGCACCGCAGGCGACTACGCCCGCTCTTACGTTCACGCGGGGCGTCGCTACCACCACATCATCGATCCCGAGACGGGCTTTCCAGCGACGGCGTCGCGCAGCGTAACCGTGTGGGCGCCCAACGCCTTGCTCGCCGACGCCATCGACGACGCCATTTTCATCATGGGGCCGAAGACGGGACTAGCGCTCGCAGAATCGCTCGAAGGCGTCGGCGCGGTGATCGTCGATCGCGACAATCACGTCCACGTGAGCCAGCGCCTGAACGGCAAGGTCCGTATGCTGCGCGAACCCTCCAGCGGGATTTGACGGCGTTCAGGCCGGCTCGTCGAGGTCGTACTCGGCGCTCTCCGGAATTTCGTCGAGCCCGCGCCCGCCACGAACCGGAATCGCCCGAGCGGCGGCGACCTTTTCGAGCGCCGCGCTCAACCCCGCGCGATCACTCACCGCCGGCAACAGCGCTCGCGTGCCGTCCCAAAGATCGAGCGAAATGTACCGCGGCGAATCCAGCACGATGCGATCGATCTGGGCCCATTTGTAACGTCTGACTTTCGGCCAAGCCAGAGCGACGATGTCCCGATACTCGATGGCGTCGCCGCGCACGCGCACGCCGCGCATCCCCGCGCGCACCGTAGAGGCCAAGGCGCTGACCAGGAGAACTCCGGCAAAGGTTCTGGCGCTGATGAAGCGCCGCATGTCCTGGGCGACGATGTTCGCGTAGAGCCAGCTGTCGGCCGGACTGCGTTCGGCGATGATGACCAGCGCGACCGCCACCAGGGCCACGAGCAGGTACACGAGCGAAGGAAAGCGCGCGACCCACGGCGCGCCGAAAAAAGCTTCGGCGGGACGGTAGGTCATGTCGAACCCGGGGGGCCGAGACGGACGAGCCACGTAGCGTTAAACGTAGCGGCGGACCGGGAGCTTGGAAAGTGTGGCGCCGAGGTGCAAAGCTCTGTTGCCCGCACCGGGCTTAGGAGCTACGACGCGGAAAGCTCGCTCAATCCCCCACGAATCGGCCGAGGCACCATGAAAATCTTCATCGACTCCGGAGACATCGCCGAAATCAAGGAAGCCGCCTCCATGGGCGCCATCGACGGCGTCACGACGAATCCGTCGCTCTTGGCGAAGGCCGGCAAACCCATCAAAAAGGCGATCGAAGCGATTTGCGACGTCGTTTCAGGCCCGGTTTCCGCCGAGGTTCTGGCGACCGATATGCAAGGCATCCTGGAAGAAGGGCGGGAGCTCAGTAAAATTCACCCCAACGTCGTCGTGAAGGTTCCGCTCTTGGTCGAAGGGCTCAAGGCCGTTCACGCGTTCAAGTCCGAGGGCATTCGCACCAACGTAACCCTGTGCTTCTCCGCTTCGCAGGCGCTCTTGGCGGCCAAGGCCGGCGCGACGTACATCTCGCCGTTCGTGGGCCGGCTCGACGACGTTTCCGAGGAGGGCATGGAGCTCATCGAGCAGATCGTGGCCATTTACGGGAACTTCGACTTCGACACCCAGGTGTTGGTCGCGAGCGTGCGGAGCCCCACGCACGTCGTTCGCGCGGCGCTCATCGGCGCGGACGTCGCGACATTGCCCCTCAAGGTGATAACGCAGCTCGCTCGCCACCCCCTGACGGACATCGGGCTCGAAAAGTTCTTGGCGGACGCCAAGAAAATCCCTACCGGCTAGGCCGGAGATTTCTGCCGAAAGCGCCGCTCGCGTGCCGACTCACGTGCGCCGACGAGCACCGGGCGCGGCCCACGTCTCTCGCCGGGAGATCGGTCGCTTGGGTGACGACATGCTGCGGCGACTCGAACTCGAAGCCGCGGAGCTCAGCGTCTATCTGACCAGCGATGCGGTGATCAAAAGGCTGAACCTTGCCTATCGCGGCAAGGATCGTCCGACGGACGTGCTCGCCTTTCCGCTGGACGGCGCGCCGCGCCGGCGTTCGGCGCCGGCGGAGCCGCACTTGCTCGGCGACATCGTGATTTCACTCCATGCCGCCAAGCGGCAGGCTGACGCGCGCAAACGTCCACTCATCGAGGAGCTCAGACTCCTGCTCGCGCATGGCTTGCTCCACTTACTCGGCTACGACCACGCGACACTCGTTCAGAAACGCCGCATGCGAGCCATGACCCGACAGCTGGTTCGGGCCGCGGCACTGCCCGAGGGGACCGGGGAGCTTGCTTCGAGGACAAAGCGCCCGAAGCCCGCCGGACGCAGGTCTGGCTGAGAGGATCCGGCAAAAAAAAGCGCTGTCGCGCCAGCTTGGGCCGATCGGGCGGCCAGGACGCTGGGCCGAGGCGCCCGGAGCATCGAAAGGAGCGCATCGCCGGCATTCTACCAATGGGTGGGGGATGCCACGTAACTCCGCTAAGTTGCTTGCAAAGTTGCAGCATTCGCCTGCCTTGAACGGTATTGATCGGAGGGGAGGGACGAAAGGCCTTAAATCCGGTTGCTCTCGCCACCGGCCATCCCAGGACCGCATCAAAACCGCCCGATCCGATGCCGGCCGCGGAGTTTTCCGCTTGATAGGCGGAAATTCCCCTGTTATCCGTCGCGCGTGCCTCGGAGCTCGTTGCGGACTGAGTTTTCCACAGCCCCGCCCGGGCGGGTCCCGAGGCGGGAGTAAGGCGTCCGAAATCGTGGCACTCGCAAGGATTCTCGAAAAATAGGAGGAAGCGCATGGCAGGCAAACGGCTAACCAAAGCACAGGTCATCGCAGAGCTCGCAAACTCGGCGGACCTGGACAAGAAGAGCGTGAATCGCGTGTTCGAATCGCTGCAAGACATCATCAAGAAGCAGCTTTCCGGTCGCGGCCCCGGCGAATTCGTCGTGCCCGGGCTGGTCAAGCTCCGCGTCGTCAAGAAGCCGGCGACCAAGGAGCGTCAGGGCATCAATCCCTTCACCAAGGAGCCCATCACGATTCCCGCAAAGCCCGCGAGCAAGAAGGTGCGAGCGACGGCGCTGAAAGCGCTGAAAGATCTCGTCCAGTAAGACTTGCGGCAGAAGTCGTTCGCGCCCCGCGCGAATGCTGGCATCGTCCCCGACCCTCCAAAGAGGGCCGGGGACACGTCATTTGGGGCGCAGCGATGCGCCGTCCGGCTCTGAAAGCGCGCGCTAGAAGTAGAAGCTTGCGCCGACCCGGAAAAGACCGCCGCCCGACGTGTTGGTGGCGCGACCCGTGTCCGGGTCCACGAACTCCGGAAGGCGGCGTCGCCCGCGGTCCGTGCGCGTACGGATGAAGCCGATGAATTCGGCGTTGACGCCGATCGAGCGGGAAATCAGCACCTCGACTCCGGGGCCCAGGTGCGCACCGAAATACCGGTAGTCGGCCTCGTACGAAGCGAAGACGGCCTGACCGGGGCGCGGCTCGACGTCGACGCTGGCGGCGCTCCAACCGAATCCGCCGAGCAGGGTCGCTTGCACGCGGTGCTGCGGGTTGAAGAAGACGAGAGCACTGAGCAAAAGCGCAGCTTCGCGTCGTTCGAAGCCTTGAAAATCCCGCCCGCCAAAGAAGTCGAGGGCGGCATCGAACGCGAAGTACGGGATGGGGCGGTAGCGAAAGCTTGCGCCGATCCCGCCCATTCCCGCGTCCGGGTGGCGATCGTCGTCGTCACCCATCACCACGCCTTGAAGACGTGCGTTGACTCCGAAGCGGCGGTGGTGCCGGCGCTTGGGCGGCTCGGGAGTTTCGCCGGGCCGCGCTACGACGACGCGCGACCCGGCATCCGCCGGCTCTGTGGGCTGTGGACGATTCACGCCGGTCCCGGCAGCCGCGTCGGGCGACCCGGCAGCGGGCGCCTCCGAGGCGTCGGCGGGCGTTGCGGCGGTTTCTTCGCAAAACCAGTCACCCTCCGGGCATTCGCCTTGGGCTTGCGCGTAGCGAGCAAAGGCTACCGCGCCGAAAACCACCAAAGCCGGGAACGACCGAGACACCGCAGGAACCTTAGCAACTCGCCGGCCACCAGCAATTCACCAGATCCGCTCGAGCGACTAAGCTCGTCGCCGATGGTTCCGACGGTGGTCGTCAAGCCGGGGCACGTGCAACCGATCTGGGCCGGCCACCCCTGGGTATTTGCACAGGCCGTAGAGCGAGTGCAGGGAGGCGCGGAGCCCGGTGGAGAAGTCGAAGTGGTGGACGGCCGCGGCAACGTGCTCGGGCGAGGCCTGTACTCTCCCCGTTCGGCGATCCGCGTCCGGCTGTTCACACGCGGGCCCAATCGACCGATCGACGCCGAGACGCTCGCCGGCGCTCTCGGGCGTGCCGTGGAAAGACGCAGCGCGCTCGGCCTTCCTTCGCCCGACACGGATGCGTACCGGCTGGTCCACGCCGAGGGCGACGACCTGCCGGGCCTCGTCGTCGACCGTTACGGGTCGGACTGCGTGGTTCAGTTCGGCACGATCGGGATCAAGCAACGAGAGCACATCGTGTACGAAACCCTGACGAAAGAGCTCGCTCCACGCGCCATCGTCGACGCCAGTTCGCCGGCGATCGCCAAACGCGAAGGCTTCCAGCCCGACGGCGGCGTCGCGCGAGGCGACACGGACCTGCGCGAGCTCCGTTTCACCGAACGCGGCTTGAAGTTCGCGGTACCGCTCGACCTGGCACAGAAGACCGGCTTCTATCTGGATCAGCGCCCCCTGCGCGCGCGGGTCGAAGCGCTCGCCGCGAATCGCGACGTGCTCGACTGCTATAGCTACGTCGGCGCGGTCGCCCTATCCGCCGCGCGCGGCGGAGCCAAGCGCGTGGAAGCGGTGGACAGTAGCGCGCTCGCGATCGAAGTCGCGGCGGAAAACGCCGAGCTGAACGGTTTGTCGGGCCGCGTGTCGTTCCGGCGCGGCGAGGCGATCGAAGCGCTGCACCACGCCGGACGGCACGGCGGTTTCGACCTGGTGATCTGCGACCCGCCGAAGCTTGCGGCCAGACGCTCGGCGAAGGAAGCCGCGCTCAAGATGACGCGCCGGGTTGCTGCCGGCGCGTGCCAGGCGACGAAGCCGGGCGGTCTCTTGCTCCTGTCCTCGTGCTCCGCAGCGATAAACCTGGCAGATCTGACGCGCAGCGCCGCCCTCGGCGCGCGCGACGTCGGCACGCGACCCCTCGTGCTCGAACGTCTGTTCCAGGGGCCCGACCACCCGGTCCCCGCGGCGTTCCCGGAGGGTCTCTACTTGAGCTCGCTACTCTTGCAGGTGATTCCCCTTTGAGGGGCCGTGCGCGGCTCTGGCTGGCGCTCGCGGCGCTCGTTGCGGCGTGCGCCCCGCCTCCCACGGAAGCGCCGCAGCAGCTCGCAGCTTCGGCGCCGGGCTCCAACGTTCTGCGCGGCGACTACGCCGGGTCCGCGGCGTGCCGCGACTGCCACCCGCGTGAGTACGAAGCCTGGATGCGATCGCCGATGCACCGCATGACGCGCGCCGCCGAAGGAAACGAGGTGCGCGCTCCTTTCGACACCGTATTTCGCTTCATGGGCGACAGCGCGGAGCTGTTCCAGAGTGAAGGAGACCGCTACATGAAGCTCTCATCACAGCGCTTCGGCGGAGCCCTCTACCGCGTCACCAAGGTGATCGGCGGTCACTACCGCGAAGACTTCGCCGGCGTCGCCGTTACGGAGCCGGGTCCACGCGGCATCAGGCGCGGCGACGAGCGCCTGCTCCCCGTTTCCTACCTTTTGTTCGACGCCTCGTTTCGCTACAAGGGCTACTCGGTCATGAGCCCCGAACGGCCGGGCCTGCGACGCGGGCTCGTCTGGCGACAGAGCTGCATCCTGTGCCACAACACGGCGCCGCACCTCACGGCGCTCTACGACGAGCTCTACGGCCTCGGCGCGCCGGGGTATCAAGGCGCCGCTTCGCTCGAGCTGCCCGCCGAGCGCGACTTTCGTTACGAAGTCACCGATCCGCGCGCCCTCGCCAAGGCTCTTCGCGTCGAGCTCGCGGAGCTCGGCGCTCCGGAGCCGCTCAGCGGCGACGTCCCGGCGATGCTGCGCACCGCCATCGAACGAACGCGCCGTCACTTCGGCGAATCGGAGCTGGTCGAGCTCGGCGTCGGGTGCGAAGCGTGCCACGGCGGGTCGCGCGCTCACGTCGAAAGCCCGGGACGCGTGCGGCCGAGCTACGAGATTCTGGCGCCGTTCCTGCGCGTCGCGAACGCCGATGGGCGACCGCTCGGCCGTGCCGAGAGCATCAACCGTACGTGCGCGCGCTGCCACTCGGTCCTGTTCAGCCGCTACCCGTTCACCTGGGAAGGCCGTGACCGCGGCTACGACCCCGGCGGCAGCAGCATGAACTCCGGCGAGGCTCGCGATCTCTTGTTGAGCCGCTGCGGTCGCGCCCTCGATTGCGCGCGCTGCCACGACGCGCACGCCGAAGACACGCAGCAGAGGAAGGATTGGCTGCGTAGCATCGCGGGCAACGCCGTCTGCGTCGATTGCCACCAGAGTTACCGGTCGCCGCTCGCGCTCGCCGGTCATAGCCGCCATGCGGCGGACGGTGCCGGCAGCGTTTGCATCAACTGCCACATGCCGCAGAAGAACGTCGGCCTCGACTACCGGCTCACGGGCTATCACAACGTAGGCTCTCCGACGGACCGGGAGCGCGTCGAGCATGACCGGCCCCTCGAATGCGCCCTCTGCCATGCGGAAATGAGCGT